>JASFSK010000029.1:0-16997 GCA_050114455.1 Desulfobacterales bacterium
GGCCACCGTCGTCTGGGGCTATAATTGGCAATCCGCAAGCCGCGGCCGCCGTATACCGTCATCGAGCGTGCGGATGGATCCCGGGAAAATATATGGTGTACCTTTGGCCACGATCAGATTGATCTGGACCTGCGTTCGCCAGTCACTCAGGAGATG
This sequence comes from Desulfobacterales bacterium, assembly GCA_050114455.1. GTDB lineage: Bacteria > Desulfobacterota > Desulfobacteria > Desulfobacterales > JAFDCJ01 > JAFDCJ01. The sequence goes on from JASFSK010000029.1 coordinate 157, forward strand.
ATCCGCAACTTTCTAATACGCCTTGCGAGTACCAACGTTAAAATGATCCGCATGGTTGCCATTGCCTATGCAACCCATCGGTTGGGCACCAATTGTTTCTTTCTCGAGCCCGATATTTGGGAATTACTGGAATGGCTCAAAGAATATCTAACCCCTTTTGATGTGATTATATTACCAGAAGTGCACGAACAATACGAATACCAATTGAAAATTGCGGCCAAGGGTTATTGGACTTACGATTTTGCCTTGCCCATGCTGGTGTTGCATACCCTTTATCATCACAGCAGTGAGCGTTTGCGCCACTGGCTTCAGATCTGCCCGCGTCAACAGCTGACCACACTTGATACTCACGACGGTATTGGTGTTATCGACGTCGAAAATCTGCTGACCCCTGAAGAAATTGAAAGAACCCTATCCGGTTTAGATGAAAAAGGGTCCAATTCACGCAAGCTGTACTCAGGCCCTAAATATCAAAACCTGGATATATACCAGGTCAACTGTACCTATTATTCCGCCCTGGAGTGCAACGACGACTCGTATATCGCAGCCCGAACGATTCAATTTTTTACGCCGGGAATTCCTCAGGTGTATTACGTGGGTCTGTTGGCAGGTGAAAACGATATTAAGCTGGTCGAGCGCACGAAGAACGGTCGGGACATCAACCGTCACAATTACAGCTTGGATGAAATTCAAGCGGAGATTCAAAAACCCGTGGTGCAAAGATTATTGCGCCTAATGGAATTTCGTAACTCGTACCCGGCGTTTAACGGCCAGTTTGTGATCGCCGAAGCGCCGGATGACCAGCTGAGGCTGTCTTGGTCACAGGCGCCCCACCACACTACCGCCTGTATTGATCTGAGGAGTTACAGTGTCAAGATTGAATATTACGACAGGGATCAACATAAGACCAAAACATTTTCGGCATAGTGCCAAATGAGAAGTTGGAAGATTGGTATGCATGGAGCACGTATGCCGATAACCAACGTGCCTTATCCAGTTGGTCACCTGAAGTTTGCTGCAGATTCCACTCATTTAAACGACTTGGGCATGTTGCGGTATCGTTGTCAGCTTTTCGCAGCCATCTTCCGTGACCAAGGCAGAGTCTGATACAAAATAATCCCCCTCTCGCCCGGTATGCATCAGCCAGGACATAAGATGAAAAACCATGCCTGTTCGAAGTGCTAATTCACTTTTATAGCGCAAACCTCGTGGTATACCTCCTCCTGACCACGCGGGGGGGAAAGCACTTCCCACCATATACCCACAGTGATGCCGCCGATAATGGCCAAGCCCAGCCGCGTCTATCCTGTCCTGCCAAGCCTGGTATACCTCCTGAGCGGTCACTCCCGGACGGATCGCTTTGGTAACATTTTCAAATGCCTCAAGGCACACCTGCTCTATATCCTCTGTCCCGGGAGGGATTTTCCCCACGAAGATCAAACGACCCATCGGTGCATGGTATCTCCTCGCACAGCCGGAGAGCTCGACGAATAGAGCATCCCCATCCTCGAGCATTCGACCCGACCAAGTGCCATGTTCCAAGCCCAAAGTTGGCGTAGATCGGATGAACGGTCCGAAGGCCGGGTACTCACCGTCAGCCAAAATCATTGCACGGTGGACCTCAGCAGCAATTTCTTTTTCTGTCACACCAGCTTTGGCTGTTTCAATTGCAGTTCTCATCATCGCGTCTGTGATAGCTGCGGCGTTGCGGGTGCACTCAATTTCAGACAAAGATAACGTTTCTCGATGTTTAAACACAAGATCCGAAGCATCTTTCCATTCGACATTTGGTAGTCCTTTTTGAATTCTTTCCCCAATCATCAGTGGCAGATATAGGCTGTTTTTTTCAATACCCAATTTTCCCCGTTCCAAACCCAGCTTTTTTAAGGTCTCGATGGTGATCTGCGACGGATCATCCAGGTCGCCATATCCTACAAAAAAAGCGTTCGTCAGCTGAAAATCCATTGTCACCTGCTCCATGGCACGAGCAATCAAAACCATTTCATTCTCAAGGGTCACGATTAGCATATGGTAGGCGAAAAAACCCCAGTGATTTATCCCTGCCAGGTAATAAATGTTCTCAGGAACCGAAACCAAGCAGGCCTCAAGAGACTGATCTATCATACTTTTTCGAACAGCATGCAGACGTGTATCATACTCATCCTTCGTGAAATATGGCAATTCGCTCATGATGGATATCCTTACATGAAGATTTGAATGGGTGAAGCTTACAAGGGTTTCCGTCCTTATTTACTCGCTGCGTCCCTTTCGGCAGAACGATAAATTGCATCGATCTCTTTCTGCGCGTCATCGGGCAACGGCATCGGTTGATGGGTTTCCATGATTCTTTCAACTTCTGCGGCGGCGCGCTGTTCGACGCTCGGCTTGCCAGACGACTTCCAATCTGAATAGATATCCCGCACGAAAAGTCGGGGCATGAACTGCTCTGATCGAAAATGATCAAAGGTATGGTCATGCTGCAGAAATTGGCCGTGAGGCCCGCATCCGACCTGTTTGATGACATCCACCGCCAGGGTACCGGCATTGACCCCCATTCCCCGGGCAAATCGTCGACTAATGTCGATGATTTCATTGTCCACAAGGATTTTTTCGTAGCTGACAGCCAAGGTATTTTCCAACTCGCCAGCGCCGTGCAAGACGAAACTAGCCCCCGCCAAAATAGGAATCAATGTGCTCATCATGGCCTCGGCGCCGGCCTGCATATCCAGCGCGTTCGCATCCGAAGAGCCGCCCGTACATCTGGCGGGAATCCCGTAATGTCTGGCCATTTGAACGGTGCCGACAGCAAGTAGATCCGCTTCAGGGGCACCATAAGGGAGGATCATCTTTTTCATATCGAATACACTTGAGACCGTCCCGTAAATCACACCAAGGCCGGGCGTAACGCATTGAACCAACACTGCATGTCCTAAGAATTCAGCAGTTTGCTGCACAAGCGTGCCAGCAACGGTCGCTGGCCCGGTGGCGCCAGCCTGGACTTCAGGGGAAATCGATATTGGAATTCCCAGCCGAGCGTACGTGAGCATGCCCGCCAGCTGATCGGATTCATTGTACAAGGGGCTAAACGGATTCATGATTGCCACCAACGGCAGCACCCCCGGTGGGAGGTGGTCGCAGGAGTCGGCGACGATCCGGGCCATTTCCAGAACCATATCTACTTTACGGCTCACACCGAACACGGCCTTGCTCGAGCAGCAGAACATGGTTCGGGTATGCCATGCCTCCAGCAGCCCAGCGGGCATGTCAGGCGGATTGATCCCGGTGGATGCCACCGCCATATTGGGCAAGGCATCACAAAGCCGACAGATGTCTTCGCCATCTTTTGGCCTTCCCGGTCTGCGTTCGCCGTTGCGACTGATGATATTGAGGGCGGAGTCGGGCATTGAAAAATGGGTTTGGGTTCCGTCCATCACGATTGTGTTATCGGGGTTACGGGCGTACCAGGTAATACCGGCCGGGAACCTGTTGATGGCCGCCGTCACCATATCGGCCGGATATCGGGCGATCTGTTTCTTAAAATCGACCCTGGCACCGGCACCTTCCAGGATTTGGAGTGCATCCGGATTGGGTAGCCACAGGCCCACTTCTTCGAGCACTTGTAAGGTCGCCGAATGAATCTGGTGAACATCCTCATCTGAAAGTATGGTCAAATATCTTTTTGACACCATTTTTTTTCCTTTGATACCCGAGAGGATAGGGTTTGCCGCTAAACTCTGAATGCTCGTGCGGTCGGAAATATCCTTCCGGAAGCCGATGAGGCTAGAACATTGCTCATGTGCACGGCTAGTCTGCCGCCAACACGGCACTTAAAAACTCCGCGGTGCGCTCATTCTGGGGGTTGTCAAAAAATTGACCGGGAGGCCCCTGCTCGGCAATTTTGCCCTCGTAGAAAAAGCATACCCGGTCTGATATTTCCCGGGCAAATCCCATTTGATGGGTTACCATTAGCATCGTTAGATCATGCTCGTCGTTGAGCTTTTTAATCACATTGGTGACTTCACCGATGACTTCCGGATCAAGCGCTGATGTGACCTCGTCAAACAGCATGATCTTGGGTCTCATACACAGCGCTCTGGCAATGGCAACCCGTTGCTGCTGCCCCCCGGACAACCGTGCCGGGTACTGATCCGCTTTGTCTTCCATGCCAACCATCCGCAACAATTCCAGCGCTCGCTGCCTGGCCTCGTCCTTGCTCAAGCCCAGTACCTGCACCGGTGCTTCCATACAGTTTTCAAGGGCGGTCATATGCGGGAACAAGTTAAACAGCTGGAATACCATGCCGATATAGGATCGCATCTTCCGCAGGTAAGACTTGTTGGCCCTGACCAGGTGCCCGTCTTTTTCCATGTGCGTCATCGGCTTGCCATCGACATAAATGACCCCTTCGTCAATCAATTCCAGCGCCATCAGCATGCGCAGGACCGTGGTTTTCCCCGATCCGGAAGGTCCGATGATGGCGACCATCTCATTGGCCCTGACATCCAGGTCCAGTGCGTCGAGGACCGTTAGATCCCCATAGCGCTTGGTCACCTGATCGAAATGGACCATGGGGACGTCATCGCCCTCCAGTTTAAGGGGGAAGTTTTCACTGCCCATAGGAATCAATCCTTTGCGTAAAGTTTCTTCATACCGAGCGAAACACGCACCCAATCTTCAAAGCGCCTCATAAACAGTGCCGCCGGTAATGAGAGCGATAAAAATATCAATCCGACCATCGAGTAGGGTTCTAAAAAACGATATGTCTCTGCGCCGATGGAGGTTGCGGCGTGAAAGAGTTCCGTCACACCGATAACCGAAAGCATGGGGGTATCTTTAAAAATGCCCACCAGATAATTGCCGAATCCGGGAATAACGGTCGGGATCGCCTGGGGAATGATGATTTTGAAATAAGTTCTTTTAACGCTCAAGTTCAGTGCGGTGCAAGCTTCCCACTGACCCTGGGGAACGCTGTCCAGACCGGCACGGTAGACTTCCGAGAGATAGGCTGCGTAGTGCAGACCGATGGCGATCATTCCCGAAGTCCACGGTGACAGGCGTATTCCGAATTGTGGGCCCACGTAAAAAACAAAAAAGATTTGCAGGACCAAGGGCGTAGATCGCACAAATTCGACAAACTCTCTGACGATGTAAGTTAGGGGTCGAAACGGTGTGCGCTGGGCCAGAGCGAATGCCAACCCGACGATCAACGCGATCAAATAGCCAAAACCGGCGGCCAGCAGTGTATTGAGGGTTGCCTCGAGCAGCCGCGGCAAAATCTCGAAAGTGAAATTCCATTTCCAGTCAAACATAAACCTAACCGATGCTCAATTTTCGGGACAACCTTTTTTCAAGACCGCGCATGCCTGGGGTAAGGATACAGCGGGCGATGATATAATAAATGATCAAAGCGGTTCCGAACGCCTGGGCGGACAGAAAGGTCGTCGCGTTGATCTGTTTGGATTCAAACATCAAATCAGCAACAGAGATCAGGGCAACCAGAGCGGTTGACTTCAGCAATTCGATCAACAGGTTTCCCCAAGGCGGCAGCATCTTCAGCAGGGCCTGGGGAAAGATAATTCTTCGCATTCGTTTGAACGGAGGCATGTTGAGCGCGATGGCAGCTTCATACTGCCCCCGAGGTACCGATTGCACGCCGCCTCGAACCAGTTCGGCACCATAGGCCCCCAAATTCAGACCGACTGCCAGGAAACCCGCCGTAAATTTATCCAGTGTGATGCCAAAAAGCGGTAGGACAAAAAATATCCAATACAGCTGCACCAACAGTGAAGTTCCCCGGAATATTTCAATATAAATGATGGCTACCCAGCGTACGGGAAAAAGCGACGACATCTTCATAAAGGCCATGCTCAAGGCAACAATGATGGCAAGAAGCGCGCCCAATCCGGCTTGCTCAAGCGTGACGATGGTACCATCGATAAACCTCGGAGCGTAAGTTTCGATAAACTCGACATAAGAATACATTTTGATTCGTCTCTCAGACTAACGGCCAATTATGTATTCATTTCAGACACTGTTTCAAGATGTCAAAAATGGGTTCGTAGAAAAGTAAGGGCATCACAGCTTAAGCGGAAAAAGTTTGGGTAACGACCAAAGTCGTTACCCCGAAATTATGCTTGCATAGCACTTTTTGCATCGGTGTGCCGGCAGCTACCGATTTTCGCAGACATAAGCTGTGGTAACATCCCCGGGCAGCTGGGATTTGCTATACCCATACTGCTCAACCGCCTTCATCATTTCATCCGATCCAATGTATTGTTTTAACGCCTTGTTAAAGGCAGCCAGAAATTCGGTATCCGATTTACGAAAACCGATGCCAACCCAATTGAAGGTCCATTCGGGATTTTTGGTTGGGTCTGTAGGTTCGACGGCACCCCCGCTTTCCTTGGACAGGTGCAGGGCGCTGAAGTAGGTAACACCGCCGGCATCGGCTCGGCCGGCTTTGACAGCCGCCAGAATCTCGGTGTTGCCCGGAACCGTCATAATGTTTTTCTCGGGTACGCCCTCTTTTTTAGCATTCTCGATGGTACTGTAACCGGCGCCGGTCACAATAGTAGCGTCCTTATTTTTGATATCCTGGTAGCTTTGCAGGCCTTTGGGATTTCCCTTGGGAACAATGAAACATTCGCCAAACACGCCGATAGGCTCGGAAAAGTTTACATTCTCACAGCGGCTCTTAAGGATATACATTCCCCCGGTAATGATATCAAAGCGGTTTGCTTTTAAGCCCGGGATCAGCCCACCCCATTCGGTGACCACAGGCTCGATATTGGTGTAACCCATCGATTTTAGGACCCCAAGTGTGATCGTATTGACAAAGCCTAAAGGTTCTTGGTTGTCACCCGGATAGGCCCAGGGGATTTCGGTGGCAAAACCGAGCCTGATGGTCTTACCGCTATTGACACGATCCATTATCGAGTCGGCATTCGCTACCGTTACGAATCCCACTAGAGCGAACGCTACTACTATAGCCAAAAATGGAAGAGTTAATGTTTTTACCATTCTAATCGTCATTGTGTACCTCCTTTGAGTGACTCGGGTTAATCATCAATACTGCCCTTTGCCGTATGAACGGACGACGTGATCGATATTTATGTGGATCGCCCATCCAGAAAAATCAGCGATCATCCACAGAGATAGGGGTATGGGAAGACCCCTGGAAGGGTTCAGGTGCTGCTGCGGGTCGTTGATTTGAAAAAATGTCAAACGCCATAAGATCTCGCTGTCTGCAACGCGGCCAATATATTTTCCAGAGGCACACCCTCGGTAATGTTATGCACGGTTGCAAAAACAAATCCGCCCCCGGGGGCAAGCGTATCGATACACCTTTTGACCTCGTCAGATACCTGTTCCGGGGTTCCAAAGGGTAACGTTTGTTGGGTGTCAACCCCACCGCCCCAAAAACATATGTCTGAACCAAAATCCCGTTTCAGAGACGCCAAGTCCATCTTGTCGGCCGTATACTGAACCGGATTGAGAATATCCACACCGATTTCAATGTAGTCTGGAATAAGTGAAGCAATGGAACCATCACTGTGCAACAAAATCGGGGCTCCAGTTTTGGCTTTAATGTGATGGTACAGTCGCTGGTGGTAGGGTTTGATCAGTTTACGATAGGTTTGCGGGCTAATCCATGTCGAATTTTGCATCCCCATATCATCGCAAACCTCAATAATATCGACGTGTTTGAAAACAGTCTCGGCGTAGCAGTCAAACGCCTCGATGTGCGCTTGGACGAGCCTGTCCATGATGGCTTCCGCCAGAGAGGGGTTTACGGCCAGATCTAGCAGAAAATCGGACCAACCCCTTAAATACTGACCTGCCTGAAAGACATGACCTCCAAAACATCCGATCAATGCTCTGTCGCTGTTTTCCCGGATTGTTTTAACCGTCTGAGCTAACTTTTCCAGCGGCATGTCATACCAAGCGGGTCGATCCATCGTCTCAAAGGCATTTGCATATCGATCGAGGTCTTTGGTATCTTGCACATCTTTGAGAGGATGTTTGCAGATATCATAATAAAAACCGCCAGAAGGCATGCGCATGTAGGCCTCGCCGTCTTTGTCCAGTACCACCTTGTCCCCATTGGCAAGCGTCACCGGCTTAAATTGTGCCGGGTACTTGACCAGAGTTTGATCATAGGCATAAGCATCTTGCCATTCATCCGGAAGGTGCCAAATCGCTTTGGCATCTGAACCAACTTGATCGGCAACACGGTCATCGACAATGACAATCTGTTGACTGGTATCAACAATGAAGTAGGGTGAGGCCTCTATCGATAGAGCTTGGCTCAGCCTCCTGTAAGGTCCAATCGCAATACCGCTGACATCCGTGCCGCCCAGATCGATGGGAACGCGATCTACTTCTTCATGCTGCACGGCTTTTAAAATTCTTTCGCGTGAAGAAAGTTGAATTTGCTTCTCCCCCTTTCATGCACTATCTCCAAAATCGGTGGCTGCGGCGTGCACGACCAAAGGCAATCGCTTTGTGAGTCAATGCTTACCCCGATTGTCAGACACTATCTGACGCTGACGTTTTATTCAAGACAGATTAGACATCACGGGCATTCTATGTCAACCATTTTTTTCCGTGGAAAAAAGCATTAAAAGAATCTCTGGGCAGAACAGTATAAATTTGATACATCCTATTTTGATTCAGATGGCTGTTGGTTGTGCCCAAGCATGTCTGAGTTACCTTAAACAGAGCGTGTTCCCATGGCTGGAAAACTTTATCTGGACGACGCATATCTGAAGCAATGTTTTTCCGAAGTTATCAAACGGACACAGATTCACTCAAAAGTGGGTGTCATTCTCAACCAAACCGTGTTTTATCCTACATCCGGCGGACAACCGCATGATACCGGTACAATCAATGGTGTTAACGTCATCGATGTGCTGGTAGACCAAAACCAGCAAATTGTCCATTTGCTTGATAAGCCACTGAAAAGCTCCCGGGTCGCGTGTGAGATCAACTGGAAAAGACGCTTTGATCATATGCAGCAGCATACAGGACAGCACATTTTATCCCAAGCGTTGCTAAAGACCAACGGTGCTGATACCGTTTCTTTTCATCTGGGCGAGCAAACCTCAACCGTTGATGTTAATCAGTCCGGGCTGACGCCCGAAGCGATTTTCAATGTCGAACAACTCGCCAACCGGGTTATTTTTGAAAATCGCGATATCATTGGCCATGTGGTCAACAAAAGCCAGATCCATCGATTTCCAATACGAAAGCTGCCGACAGTTGAAGATCATATCAGAATTTTAGAAATTAAAGACTTTGATTATTCACCCTGTGGCGGCACCCACTGTTCAAAGACGGGTGAAATTGGAATTCTAAAAATTAGCCGGCACGCAAACTACAAAGGTGGCACACGGCTCCATTTTGTTTGCGGGTTTAGAGCCTTACATGATTATCAGAAAAAAACGGAGCTTCTTAAACAGCTTTCCAGAGTTCTAAGTACCGCCCAAGCTGATCTTCCTAAGAGTATCACCAGGTTGAAAAAAGATTTGAAAACACTAAGTGGAGAATACGATGATCTAAAAAAGAAACTGTTGGATGTTGAAGCCTATTCGCTTTTTTCTGAAGGCAAAAAGCATGCAGACATTCGTCTGATAAAAAAAATATTCAACAATCGCCATCAAAAAGAAATAAAACTGCTAACAAAAAAGATAGTGAAAAAGTCTCCTGACACGGTCATCTTATTTGGTATAAAAACTGAAAGAAACGCCCAACTTATTTTCCAATGCGCTGAAGAGCTCTCTTTTGATATGGCCCAGCTAATGGAAACGGCCTGTTCGGTCATCAACGGACATGGAGGCGGTCGCCCCCGGCAAGCCCAAGGAGGCGGTCCCGATGTGGAAAAACTTGAAGAGGCATTGCAAGGTGCTGAAGATTTACTTTTTAAACTAATCAGATAATAGTCGTTCTAATCCCTTCCAACAAAAGTCATGTCCTCCTGCCGGTGGACATGACTCAATAGGATGCTATAAGAACTACCTTTCCGGAAAGAGCTCTGGTATGCTGATTATTCTCAAGTGTCAGCTTGCCATTGACAAATACATAATAGATACCATCAGGGTACAAATCCGGTTTTTGTAAGGTTGCCCTATCGCTTACCGTTTCTGGATCGAATATGACAAGATCGGCTGCCAGACCGCTTTTAATAACACCACGCTCAGTCAGACCCAAACGAGCGGCAGAAGGCGCCGTGACTTTATGTATGGCCTGCTCCAGGGTTAACAGTTGGCGTTCACGCACATGATGCCGCAACAAGTATGGCACCCAAGAGTATACATGATGGTAATTTCTTTTTGATAGCGGTCCATAAGGCGCGAGTGTGCGCCCATCGCAGCATACGGAAGCCAGTCTGTGTTTCAGTACCATATCCCGATTTTCTGTTTCATAAATTTCACCCTCCCACATAAGATCGGAAAAACCGGCACCTTCGTCAAGTACCAGATCAAAAAGAACATCGTAGGGATCCATCCTCTGATGGCGAGCAATGTCTGCAAATGTTTTTCCGACCAAATGAGCATTTTTTGATGATGCCGCCAGGCGTACCTTGTCCCACATTTTAAATTTTATAATGCGCCATATCGGGTATTCATAGGTGTGCAACTCCCTGTAAATGATTAACGGTTACCGTATATTGGCCATTGTTTCGATATTTACTAAGATATCGCACAGGCGATGTCAACCACTTAAAATCAAATCTGCCTGATCAATTCATTGTTTCCCTGCGGTGTAAATAGGAATTATCAGCCGATGCTTGTCGGACCAAGTAAACTTTATGAAAATTAATGAAATAGTGTTTAGTCTAATTATAGACAAAATAAAATCCTCCTTGCAGAGGATGTAGAGTATTCAGGTTATGGTATTTTTAATAAGGCTAATTAAAATGCAAAATGCTAAAAGGGGAGACAGGGTATAGGTGCGGTATACAGGGAAATTTCAATCTGGGAGGGTGTTTGACAAAACAAATGGCTGTTTGCCGCTGATATTCGAAATTGGTGGCGGCATGGTTGTTCCTGAATTTGAAAACGCGGTCACGGTTATGCGAGTAGTAGAAAAAAGGTATATTACTATTTCAGCGGAGAATGCAATTGGATTAGGTCCTTCCGAATGTAATATTTGTCTTCAGTTCCGCAAGGATTTCATCCGAGTATCTTGTGCCTTCCAAAAAGCGACATCAAATCATTTAAACGCAAATAGGATTGTTCAAGGTCTTTCTCATAATAAAAATCAGGAGCAACAATTTTCCATACCCGAACATTGCGATCCCTGTACTATCTTTAAGGTTTGAATTGACTCTTTCAGCGCTGCTGCCTTCAGCAAAGCGCGCTTTAGTGGCCGGATCCATATATATCTTTTCTCTCCGGCGGGGGTTGTAATCGATGATGAGCTTATGTCACAGATTTTCACTTAATCTTTTCTCGTCTCCATGGCCAGCCGTTCCTGGGACATGGTCCAGAAAGGGGTGCCATCTTTGGTCAAGCGGACCTTAATAATTTCTGTGTTCGGATCTTTTTTTATTTTTGAGGCAATAAAAACATCTTTGCCGTCGATCTCCGCCCAAACACCCTTCACTGGGTTTCCGATACCAGGTAGGGCATAGATGGACTTCATGCACATAAGCGCCCTCTCTAACCTCCAATGCGGTTGCTGGCGACATACCGGGCATCGGGATAACCTCTTTCACTCGTACGACCCATGCTCTGACTTTTTCAAATTCTCGGACATCATACAGTTTGTTGTATGGATCGTCGATACCCCAGCCCTTCATATCGCGCTTTTCTTCGGCCTGGACATGGCCAAGCCCGAAAGCCAAAGATAACAGAGAAAGGGCAGTCAACCTAAATAACAGCTGAAATCTAATTTGCATTTTGTCCTCCTAAAGAAAATTGAGATACAAGCATAATGGATAAGAACCGCTCACGTTTTAACATAGATACTTATTTTAATTTTGCAATAGGCAAAATTTGCCCTGACGGCCACCCAAAATTCCCCACCCCCTGTACTGATTTTGCAATAAGAATTGGTTTAAACGGCGACAGAGCGTAGAGCTCTCCCATCAAATAATCAGCAGATGGGAGACAGAAGGGATGAACGTTTTGAAGCCACATCTGCAGGCACCGTAAAGACTCTATTAGATATTTTGCCAGCCCCATTTTGTCATGAGAACTGTAAATCTCCAGAGCGCATTAAATTTTGAGCACAGTTTATAGCCGGATTTTGAGGTAGGATTAAAATAGGGGTACAGGCTGAATAAAAGCGATTGTTCGCTGTAAGATATGCTTTAGAAATCTTTAATGATAAGCCACTGTCATTATTACAGATAGCAGACAAATTGTATATTCTTGAAGCATCTTTACGCTCCAAGATAACGAATTTTAGAAGATTTGATTGTTTTGCTTTTTATTGATACCCTTTTTTGTTTCCTCAAGTCTCGGAATATAGAGAACCTTTCTTAAAAAGCCGGTTGATTGTTTTTCTAACAACTTTTGAAGCATCAATGGAGGTATCTGCCTCTATTTCACCGGCAATTATGGCCATGTCGTGTTTAATACGAGTAGTACAATTGACCTCAGCGCCCGGATCTTTGTTTTGCACTTCTTTTTCAATGCTATTTGAGATAATATCAGGATAGTCATCCGTCTTTTGATCAATAACCGGCTTGGATGTAAAAAAAAACGTTACTTGAACCATAGTAAATCCTTTCCATTGTAAACCCTAATATGAAACATTGAAATAGAACTTTAGTTTGATGAATACGCTAAGTTTAAGAGCAGGTCGATGGACTGTTGGATGTTGGAACAGCGGTAATCTGCATCAATAGCATCGGCTTCATTATCAATCGCCAAAAACCCACCCAAAATAACCGTGGTTTTTTCAGCAGCTTTGCTGGCTTGAATATTATCGACCATTTCCTGTAGTTCAGGTATTGTTGTTCGTGTATATGCCGATATACCCAGGTAGTCAGGCTGGTGTTCATTAACGGAATCGAATATTTCACTGGTTGATATACCAAATCCCAAGTCAATCGTATCAAATCCAATTCCTCGAACGAGCGAGGAGATAATATCCTTACCGTGCCGATGATATTCCCCTTCAACTGTGGCAAGCAGCATTGTGCCCTTGTTTAAGGATTCTGTTTCTTCCACATGATCAGCGAGACTGTCTCTTGCCTCCCCTGTGAGTTTTGCCCGTGCAATCATTTCCACGAATTCATAATCATCTTCTTTAAAACGATTAACAACTTCAAGCATGGGTTTATCCAGTGCCTCGTTCGAGATTAACGCCGGTGGAATATCGTTTTTTATTGACGATGATATTAAATCAGATATCTCAAGCGAGAATTTGTCTACTGGATCGAAGGCTGAGCCATGAATGTTAAGGTCGCTGTGAAATATTTTGTCTGATATCTGACCGATAATGCGCTGAGCATTCATCCTGTTTTTTCCTCTCCTTTTGTGCTATTTATCTATAAATTTAGACGCTTGCTGAAAAACATGCTTGATGTTTTGGCTTCAGAAATTACTATGATAAATATTTTCAACACGAAATATATGATGGCAAAATAAAGATGTCAACCCCCTTATTTGAGTATTGACACAAGTTTCAATTGTCATTATTAGTAAATATTTACAGATTGTTATAGCTTTCAAACATCGAATGCTAGATTATGATTCGTTTTATGTTCATACTTGTGAGGCCCTATGAATCCGAAAAACGAAAGACAAATCAATGCAGAACAGGTCAGCATGCAGATCATCATGCGACTCCGACAGATTATCCAGGAGATGTCAAAACACTCCAAACTGATTCTTGAACATTATAAGATATCCACACCACAACTGATCTGCCTTCACGAAGTCTTTCAACATGGTCCGATCTCAATAGGCGCATTAACGAAAATCGTTTTTTTAAACAACAGCACCGTCACGGGCATAATTGATCGTCTTGAGAAACGAGAGCTGGTTCGACGGATTCGCATTAGCAAGGATCGGAGGCAAGTCCACATAGAAATAACCGAGCAGGGGATTAAATTTATAAAAAAGGCCCCCAAGCCAATACAAGACCAATTTATGGATCGATTGATCGGTTTGGATGAAGATAAAATAGCTTTGATTTTGTGGTCATTGGAAATGCTTGTGGATATGCTTGGTAACAAGGAGAGCACAATGGAGATACCTACGCCGCCTTCCCATATTACTCAGCCGAATGACATCATAAATGTGGAAAATGAAATTTAAATCTAAAAACCTCTATTGCGCAAGCAATCTTTGCTGTTTTGCCATATGTTAAAAGGGTCTTGTAGCATGCTTCGGCAAGCGACATGATGGCCCTGAGATTGAACCCGCCACATATGTTTTGGAAATTAGATCGATCATAGGTCTCCGCTTCAAACCATGTTGCAAGAGCGTCGCCCATTCCGGAAACAAGAAACCTTGCCGGTGCTTCAGCGATGATCCTCGTATCCATCAGAACATAATCGGGATTGCTTGTGGTGAAATAGTCGACGACCGAACCTTCGTTATTGTAGACGACACAAGCACTTGCGGTGGGTGCGTCTGTAGCGGCAATGGTAGGCGCTGCGATATATTTGACGCCCAATTGCTTGGCAACCACCCTGGCCGTGTCAATGGTCTTGCCACCCCCCATGCCGATGATGAAATCATAGATACCATCTCTTGCTATCTCGAACACCCGGTTGATCTCGTCCCAAGTGCACGCACCACTGAATTTCTCATATTCAATTTCGCATATACTTTTCCAGGTTGAAAGGTTTTCTGGAATAATTTTCTTAACGGCTGTGTTCGCAGCGAGTATAAAAACTTTTTTCTTTTTGAGTTCTTCAATTTTCCCGAGATTTCGGAGAATATCCTCTCCCTGTATATAACACCCAGGGAAAAAGGCTTTTCTTATCATGGTTAAACCTCCCTTCTCAATATGTTGTGGCCGAGCGGGATACCGCGCCAACGGTGGCCCCATACCAGAAAGCCAAGGATCCCTGGACTTGTGATCAATTGATAAACGAACGACTATCAATTCAGCTCAGATTATTACAGATAGGATTTGGATATATTAAACAGTCAAGCCCGTATGTATATCCCTTTTCCCACTCTGGTAATCTTCCCCTGTTTATATATTCTCTGAATGATGTTGCTGATCTTTTTCTGGTTAAATCCGGTCTTGGTCATCAATGTGGCAGTATTAACCCCTTTTTTCGATCGGTTGATGATTTTCAGTACCTGGTCGCTTGCAGTTGGTTGAGCGGTTTTCTTTTTTAAGGGTGCCTTTTTTGCTGAAGCTTTCTTGGTGGCCTCCGCAATCAGTTTCTCCATTTTCTTTTCGAGTGCTTTGATGTCCTTTTTCAATGCTTGAAGATCCTTCTTCGAAATTGTCATTAAGTTCTCCTTCCTTGATAATTCTACAGATTTTTGGTTGGCCGGTAATTGCTTTATTCTATATTCCAATTTAAGCGCTTTGCTTTTAACCATTTCAGAACTTACACTGACTATTTTAACAGGCCTCCGTGATCTTGTATATTTGGCGCCCTTAAAAGTTCATATTTCGTGCCTTATCAAATCCTTTGAATTAAATGAAATTATTGTGTATTTGTTCAGCTAATCTATCGTCTGTGGGTGCATATTTGTAGAATAGAAATAGCCAAAATTTAGTATATAGCCTGTAATCAAACACAACAATATTGTGGGATTGGCCGAACTTGTAAGATTTTTAAACGATTTTAGGTTATGTTAGATAATTTATAATAGGGAGAAGATGCCAGAAATGATGAAATCTCAAGTTTGCATTAATTTGAATGACCTGAGGTTTCGGTCGCTAATCATTTCAAAAAGAAATCATATCAGGAAGGTCTTTCGTTAAAAAATGACTTGGCGAGTCCGCCATACCCTTCACGCGCAAAGTATAATTTTGTAAGATTATTTTTCTCTAAATATCGATTTCGGTGCCTAAACCCATCTCCTGTGCTTTTTTCAAAGCTAAATTGGCAATAGCGGTATCCTGAACACCTGTGCCGGTGAGGTCGCACAATGTAATCTGGGTCTCATCCTGCCGGCCTGGGCGTTCGCCTATAATTATTTCACCAAGTTCTGCGATATCACTATTTTCCGAAATAACACCGGCATCGAGTCCGTGATGGAGTTCCCCCATGTTGAAACACTGTGATTTTCGGTCACAGGCTAGCAGATTGATTCTGCCTAATACTTCAGGCATCAATTCGCGCTTCTCCGGCAGATCAGCTCCCATACAGGTGAGATGCAAGCCAGAATGTATCCAAGCCTCATTCAGATAGGGCTTGCGTGACGGTGTGCAGGTCACTATGGCCTGGCTCTGTTTCACCAGTTGCTGTACAGATTCGGCAGCAATTACCGGCAACTGGAGAGCCTTCTCCATTTCCCGCACATATGTAGCCAGCCGTTCCTTGTCCAGGTCAAAAGCGAGTAGCCGGTCAAATTTCCTGACACATAAAAGCCCCTGAATCTGATATCGTCCCTGGGCACCGGTGCCGACAACTCCGGCTGTTTGAATAGCCTGGGGAGCCAGATACTTGGCGGCCACAGCGCCGGCCGCACCTGTTCGCACATCGGTAAGATAAGCGTTATCAAGTAATACGGCTTCCACAAAGCCAGTGCGGGTACTGACGACAACCATCATGGCCGGACTGTTGGGCAGACCGATTTTTTGGTTATTAAAAAAGCCGGCTCCCACCTTGACGGCCATATGATCTAATCCTTGTACGTATGCGGCCTTGATGTCGACATCTCCTTGATGTTCCGGCACTTCGATGTGCATGA
>JASFSK010000030.1:0-16993 GCA_050114455.1 Desulfobacterales bacterium
CCAATATTAAACATAAAATAAACAAGTTTTAATTTACAGATGGAATTTACAGATGGAATGGATGCCGTTCGGCCCGAATGGACGCCTTGGAAGGCTCGATACAGCGGCAAAGACGATGTCCATGAAACACCGGTATATTCGCAAATGATCCGGGATTATCTGCAGTCACGATTTGGTGTCACCAATTATGAGATCCTGTTTCAGGACTGGAGGAGAAATTGAGGGCCAATACCTGGCTAGAAACCAAAGAGCTGGACATCAGCATTGCACAGGTGGGATTAGAATCAACTATACCGCTTTTAACGGGGAATCGTTTTGTTCGACCATTTCCAATTTTTCTCCCCAGCGTCTAAATAAATCATGTTCGATGTTCATAAAATCAAAAATCTTTCCGATGGTTTGATCGATGATGTCATCGATGGTCTTCGGCAGATGATAAAATGAAGGCACTGGGGGAAGAATATGCGCACCCATGTCAGCAGCCAGGGTCATCAGTCGCAGATGCCCTTTGTGCAACGGTGTCTCTCTGACGACCAGCACCAGTTTGCGCTTTTCCTTGAGGCTCACGTCGGCTGCCCTGACCAAAAGATTTTCGTTGTATGAGTTGGCAATGCCGGACAGGGTTTTGATGGTGCAGGGCACAACGACCATTCCATCGGTTAAAAAGGAACCACTGGCTATTGACGCTGCAACGTCTTTATGGTCATACACGAAGTCTGCCATCGCCCTGACATCATCCGGATCATGATCTGTTTCGATCTTGATGTTCAGCTCACCGGATTTTGAAACAATGAGATGGGTTTCAATATCGGTGTCTTTGAGCACGCTCAATAATCTGACGCCATAGGTTACCCCGCTGGCGCCGGATATTCCAACAACGATTCGTTTTGGCATTTAGCACCTATAATTTGTTTTGAATTTCTTTTGAAAAAACAGCGGCCACCAGCAGAGGGTCGCTAGGGGCCTTCCTCGAATCTCCAGCTATGCTGGTAGTCGCTAATGTAAGGCCTGGTGCAATGCATCCACCACGGCGCGGGCAAACTCAGGCGTATTAATGTCCGCATCGACCTCAATGACGCTTATTTCGTTGTCCAAGGATTTCTTTAATGCATCAATAAAAGCCTTATCAGATGCCGGCTCATAAAGGGCACCTCCCTCTACGCTTAGCGAGGAAAATCCTCTGGTCGGCAGAATAAATTTTATCAGCTTTTTGTTTTTACCATGGTTTAATTTATTTGCCACCTCTTGAGCGATGGTTTGCATCTCTTCGACACTTGTTCTCGCTTGCACCCGAATGGCATCCTGAAGCAGGAGTTTCCGTGCGGCGAGATTCCGGGATGTCCACAGTGGATCTTTGTCGTCACGCCGCTGAATGGGCCCGCAGCTGATCATATCAAAACCGCAGGGAGTCAGGATATATGGCTTGTCCTGTCGAATGCCGGCTTCCAGGCGATCCGGACCGGCGGTTCGGTTACCACCCAGCAGATATTCGCTAAAACCGGCCGGCACCATATCGATGAAAGCCTCAAAAAGTCCCTGGCCGACGAGGTCCATGGCTGCTTTCTCCCCGATACCAGTCGCGTGAAAGGAGATGATACTAAAATCGTTTTCCAGCATTTCTCTGACGTAATGGGCGCCCTTATCGCAAAAACCAAATTCTGTCAGTGCAATTGAAGGCTTTTCTTCCTGCTGGATTGGGTCTTGTGCCTCAACCATTCCACAAATGGCACCGGCACCATTGACCATTAATCGTCGTACCAGCGGGTTTAGACCAACGGTGTCCACCACGCTGTGCATAACCGTTACATCTCTGACACCAAAAAATTCGGCAAGCTTTTTCGCATAAGCCGGCATGGCGGCAACACTGGAGATCAATAACTTGGGTACACCAAAAGGCAGCAATTTCATTGCGGAAAGAGAAATGAAAGTTCCGGTCATGCCTCCGACGGCAATGATGCCCTGCAATTCGCCGGCTTGATGATGTTCCTGCAAAATTTTTCCCAGCCCATCTGCCATCTTTGCAGTTGCTTTGTCTCTCTCTTTAGCCAACATCTCCCGAACTTTTTCAATGGTCGTTCCACCGGTTTTGGCCAGCGTATGGCAGTCAATGTCCGGTTTCAGTGAGGATTGAATAGCTCCGGTGCCGATACTGATATCAATAAGCACGGATCTGTGCCCGTGTTTGTCGATGTGATCCTTAATAAGTTGAAGTCCCTCTTCTCTTTCATCAAGCATGCCTACAATCGCTATGACCATTCTGTATCTCCTAAAATTCAGAACGATTGATGTGCCGTAAAATCTGATGCAATAGAAATGTCAGAAATCGCATCAATCAGACCGAATGTGGGCCGATCGTTCTGAATTTTATTATTTATTTCAGTTCATTAACAAAATGCTGAAGTCCATAGCCCCACCCGGGACGGGGCTATGGGCTATCAATTTAAAAGCTATCAGCAGACAACTTTATCCAATCCTAATTCCGACCATCTACCCTTGACTTTTTCGACCATTTCCGGATCCAATTCAATGGGTATCGGTTTGTTTTTCCAGTCATAAGGGATGGTGGCGTCCAACAGCAGCCTGCCGGTAATTTCTCGGGCCTCGATCGGCAGAGAGGGATCCAGGGGTGTGGATCGGCCGCGCTTGATCACCTGACTGCGGTTGGGCTGGAACCGGAAGCTAAGAGCGTACATGACGCGGGGAATATCCCAGGGATCGATATCTTCATCGACCACGATCACAGTTTTGAGCCCGTAGGCGCCCATTTCCGTTGAGATGGCAGCAGTGAGCACCTGATCGGCATGACCCGGGTACATCTGCTTCATGGAAATAATGGCCAAAAAACGACCGGAGCCTTCCGGCGGGCAGTAGACGGCTTTCAATCCGGGGATTTTCATGGCCAGCAGCTGCTGCCAGAGGGTAGCACCGTAAGAGAGGGCCATGGTCATGTGAGTGTCGGTGACGGCCCGGCCCACAGTCGTTCCCCACAATATTGGATTGTTGCGGTGAGTCACACATTTGACATCGATGAAATTACGCGGATCCGTGCCGACACCCGAATAATAGCCGGTATACTCGCCAAACGGGCCTTCTTCCATAAACTTGTCGGCATCGACTTCTCCTTCTATGATGATTTCAGCATGGGCCGGCACCGGCAGATCGACGGTTTCGCCTTTGACGACTTCAACGGCCTCACCGCGCAGGGCACCGGCTACATCATATTCCGAAGTAAAGGCCGAGATGCGGGCCGCTCCCAGGATAAACAGCAACGGATCGCAGCCGATAACGGATGCCACTGGCATGGGTTTGCCCATGGCCTGGTATTTTTTCAGCATAATGTCCGCGTGTTTGCCTTTGATAAATTGGGTACCGATCTTATTTTTGGCAAGGAGCTGGCTGCGGTAGGTTCCCAGGTTGATCCAGCCGGTTTCAGGATCTTTGCTGATGATAAAATGGGCGGTGCCGATATAGCGCCCGCCGTCCAGTGGATACCATTGGGGGACCGGAAACTTGAATAGATCGACATCGTCGCCCGTCAGGATGTTTTCTTTACATGGCGCCGCTGATGAAGCCACTTCTTTGGGCGGTATCAGGTTTTCACCCAGTTTGGCCCATTCCACGTACAGATCGACCAATGATGATTCGAGGGGCAGGCCCATAATCAAAGCCAGTCTGTTGGTGGTCGTGCATACACTGGTGATGACCGGTGTATCGTAATCTTTCACGTTTTCAAAAAGCAGTGCCGGGCCGCTTTGCTCTTCATTAAGCTTGGCGATATGCGATAGCTCCAGGTTCCAGTCGACTTCCGCGGTGATCCGCTGGCACAACCCGGTTTCTTCACCTCTGACAACAAAATCTCTCATGTCTTTCATTTGGATACAATTCTCCTCTCTTCATTAAGGTTAAAAAAAATTATGATACGCTTCGGTAACAACTGCATCTAAAAGGAAATATATGAAAGCCAAAAAGTACGGGGCCTAAAGCCGATGTGAAGGATACAAGGCAAAAGGTACCTCTTATACCCTTGAATCCCGGGCTTTGATCCTTCTTCATCTATTCCGGAAGTTTGATCCTTTTCATCGCCTGTTCCATCAACAATTGATAGCCGGTCTTTTTGCCAAGAACCGATTCCTTCTTGCGCTGGCTCCAGACAGTTTCCGGACGCGCCTGGACAATGAAAATATTATCCGGAAAAGCAAAATCCCTGTCGATGGCCCACTCAATATCCATGGCACGGCCGTAGTGGCTCTCTATGGTTTTGGCTGTTTTGACGAGCTCCCTTATTTCCTGGTCCTCAAGACAGCAAGCGCACTGCATCTCTTCGCCGACATCGGCGTCTACTGTTTCGCCTTTTTCGACATCAAATACACACTCGATGTGTTTGGTAGAAATGGTTCGCTCATTGATCTCGCCCATGACCTTGTCAACGACAAATTTATCCGGGTTGACGGTACCGGACACGACCGTTTCTCCCAAACCCCAGCTTCCCTCAATCACAACTTTTGATACGTCACCATCAGTGGGATTGAGGGTAAACATCACCCCCGCGGCCCTCGAATTAACCATCTTCTGCACCCCGACACTGATCAACACCTTTTCATGGGGGAAGTCATTTTTAACCCGATAGCTGATGGCTCGCGGTGTATACAGGCTGGCCCAGCATTTTCGCACACTTTCAATAACACGCTCAGCGTTCATTATCCAAAGGTAGGTGTCCTGTTGGCCGGCAAAGCTGGCCGTGGGGAGATCTTCCGCAGTCGCACTGGATCTTATGGCCACCGGAAGGTCATTCACTTCGCACTGTGTGCAAAGCAAGGAATAGCTCTCGTCAATTATCTTATGGACATCATCGGGGATGACCGCCGACGTGATCATTTCCTGGACATTATCCGCTACCCGGTGAAGTGCATCGATGTTATCAGGATCCAAATCAGCCAGGAGGCTGAAAATGGATTCATTTATCCCAGCTTTTTCCATAAATACCGAATAGCTGCTGGTGGTTACGGCAAATCCTGGTGGAACCCGGATGCCGGCATTGATCAACTCTCCCAGGCTAGCATTTTTGCCACCCACCAAAGGCAGCGAGCTTTTGTTTAATTTACGAAAATCCAGGATGAAATCCATTGTTATTCTCCCGCAGAATTTTCGAAATCTCTTGAATAGCCTTTCAGAACCCCTTCCCGGCTGGTGAAGGGGGTGAAGGTTGTCAGAGGTGCTGTCTAACCCGCCCTTTCGATAATGGTGACAACACCGGTATCACCGTCGACTTTGACAGTATCACCGGTTTTGATAGCCGCTGTAGCGTAACCACAGCCGGTGACCGAAGGTACCCCATATTCACGGCAGACAATCGCTGCATGACTGGTCAGCCCGCCGATGTCGGTTACTGCAGCTTTGATATTAGTGAACACCGGCGCCCAGGAGGGATTGGTCGACGGACAGACCAAAATTTCGCCTGGCTGCAGCTTGGTAATATCCTTGAGCATTTTGAGAACCCGGGCCGGACCTTCAACAACGCCGGCCGAAGAAGCAAAACCCTTAATTTCGGACGTGTCTGCACCTGTTGCCGGGTCCACTCCTTTCAGCCATTCCTTAACTTTGTCGGTGGTGATGCCCCACAACATGATGGTAAACGGTTCGGCCACTTCTTCGGGCGGCACCCCCAGCGCCGGTGTTGGATTCCATTCGGCGGCCGCCTCGAGGATCTTTCTACGCTTAGCGGCCTTGGATTTGTAGTAGTCGCCCCTGACCGGTATGTCCACGCCTAAAGCCCAGCCGGTTGCCACTTCCGTCAGAAGCTGGGGAATTTCGTAGCGGTTGAACATAAAAATGTCGTCGACATCGTTAATCATTCCGTTGTCAACCAGGACCGCTCCAATTTCCCTGATTTTTTTATACCAAATGGTATGAAACCAATGTTCCACCCAGAAGAGATGGTCCTCGGCATAGCGGTAGATGGTCCTGATGGTGCTATAGGCATCGTCAAAAGCCTTGCGGTCGTCGTCGGTTTGAATCATTTTGCGGTATTCGGTAACAATATATTCGCGTTCCTTTTCGATTCCCTCCAGGGAGCGCTCGATGGTTTCACCTTTTTCAAGCCTTTCCACATACCCTTTGATATAGCTATAGGGAATGTCCAGATCGGTCAACCAGCTGCCCTCATGGTTATACCAGCCACTGCCGCAGGATACGTAAAACCAGGGGTCACTTGATTTTTCGTATTCGGCCAGCCAGTTTTTGCCGGCGTCTGATTGTTGCAACTCGGCAATCTTTTCGGCGGCGGATTTTGCGCTCTTGAGAATACTGCCCACGCCGTCGGCAGAAACTGCCAAACGGGACAGGCGGCAAAGTTCTTCTTCGGGACGAAACATAGAAACGTAGGCCCCGGCGACCATTTTGCCGATGGCACTCTCGCTGATCCCGGGGAAAAGCTTGCGGGATACATCGGCAAACATGAGATAAGCCAGATAGGTCAAATTGAGCATTTCGAAATGATATTGCCAACCTTTGAACATCTGGTTGACCAGTTTGTCAAATGACTCGATCAGATCGTAGCCTTCATAACACCCCGTGGGGGCAGGAAAAACTTTGTCATCGGGGACGTATTTGGGCAATTCCGTGGGGATCTTAACGGCCCTCATTTCTTCGCCCAGGGCTTTAAATTTCGTCAGCCATTTGTCCCACAATTCATCGTAATTCTCAAAAACATAAAATACGCGTTTTTCGAAATGTGCGGCTTTTTCACCAATGATTTCATCCGGCGGCGGGGCAATGGCGCAGATGTACAGGTAGCAGCCCACCAGCCGCTGGGCAATTCCCTGGGCAGGCGGGATGCAAAAAACGCGGGTAGTATACTGGGACAGTGAAATCTGCCAGGCTTCCTGAAAGATTAAATCCAGCGGGGGTAGTGGTTCGGGAGCATGGATTTTATCCGCATACCAAAATTGGGCCTTTTCCCATTCGGCTCGATCCTGCGAAAACAGATGATGGGAGGGATACATTTCCTCCCAACCTTCAAGTTCCGGGGGGACTTTAAACTCGTGAGGGTCTGGAAATCTACCTTGGTTATCAGCCATTTTCATTCTCCTTTTTATGTTGATTAAATATTATTAGAAAGAGCCGATCAGAGCTCATACATAGAGAGTTGCATGCGCCGGATAAAGGGATGGATTAGGCACCGGAGAACGAAAATAGGAATCGGAGTGCAAGATGACAGCGCCCTGGCGCTCTCAAGTCCGGCAAAAATGAATTATAATCATAATTTTTATGGACGAATAATAAAAAACTGTCAATCCAATAATATTTATGCTATCGATAAGTATTACTTATGATCAAAAGCTATATATAAAAAATGCTAAATTTCAACCAACTCCGGGTATTTTACTACGCTGCTAAAAATTTGAATTTCACCGCAGCCGCCAATGAACTTTTTATTACCCAGCCGGCGGTGACATTTCAGATGAAGGCATTTGAAGAGTTCTGCAATTTAAAGCTATTTAAAAAGAGGGCACGCAGGTTGTTTTTAACTGATGAAGGCCGTACGCTTTATGAGTATGCTGAAAAAATTTTTAAATATGAAAAAGAAATTGAAAATGCCATCGAGGACCTGCGGGAACTCAAACGGGGTGTTCTCAGCCTCGGAACCACCAAGGCCTACGCGCGTTATTTTATGCCGCTCATGCTAAGCACCTTTCATAAAAGTTATCCCAACATAAAAATTCAGCTGAATGAAGGCAGCTCTTTAGACATGGCTTACGGTCTGCTTGAGTTTAAATGTGAGGTTGCCATTGTTGCCAAAGCAGGGGAGCTTCCCGAAGTTGATTTTTTTCCTTTCAGCAAGGAAGAAATGGCGGTCATCGTGGCGCCGGGCCATCCTTTGACAAAGAAAAAGGCCGTTACTCTGAAAGACCTTGCTAACCAACCATTCATTATGAAAGAGAAAGGCTCGGGAACCCGCAAGCTGGTGGAGCTATTATTTTCCAACGAAGATTGCACGGCGGATGTTTTGATGGAAACCAGCAACACGGAGTTTATCAAGCAATTGGTTCAAAGAGGCGAAGGAATTTCTATTGTCGTGAAAGAAGCCGTGGCGGCTGAAATCGGGCAAAAAAAATTGGCCCAGGTGGCACTTAAAGGCCGGCCAATGTTCTTAGACGTGCGCATCGCCTATCTCAAGGGACAGGTGCTTTCACCGCCGGCTAAAGCATTTGTGGATACTCTCAGAAATCTGAAATCCGAAGATGAAGATCTTCACCCCATGGGAATCGGTTTAATGATGGCCAAAATTCTTTCCCAGCGGAAAAACAGATGACGGATTACAGAGGTCAGTTTACAGATGACAGAAGTCAGATGACAGAGACCAGATGACAGAAATCAGATTACAGCAAGACTGATGATAGAAATAGGGGTACAGAAATAGGCTGATGACGATTGGAGAATGTCAGAATTTAATTATCTCTTCTAACGCCTCAAGGACGGCACTGGAAAACTCGGGGTCATTAATGTGATATGGCAGGATCTGCAAATTTTCTCTGTTATCTAAATTTTCCTCCAATACGGCAACAAATCTTTGGGGGGCAGCCGGGTCATACAAAGGGCCGTCCGGGTGATCAAAAGCCGAAAATCCGTTCATTGGCACCAGAATTTTCCAGGGTCCCCGGGACCGTTTACATGGTTCGGCGATTATTTTAGCCAATGCCTCTATTTCACTGGGTTTGGTGCGCACAACGGTTATGGCGGCATTGTGGACATGATAGGGACGATCGGGAAAAAGGCGACGGGCAGTCTCCTGGGGTCCAGTTACCAGAAAGTCGATGTTGCCGGGGATTAAAATTACGGGGACTCCGCATTCAAGGGCGGTCGATCCCCGCAACGCCCCGGCATCATAGTCACCGCCGAAATGATGATCTGCCAGTTCGTGCAACGACAGGTCCACCAGTGCCGCCACTTTTTCTTGATGAATCATCTCCTCCATTGCTTTGCCGCCAGCTCCGACCGTATGAAAGATGATGACCTCATTATCTTTTTCCTCCAAGGTATGGCGAATACTTTGCACACACGCCTCGGTGGTGCCCAAGGTGGATATAAACACCAACTGCTTCAGACTGGTAACGTCCCCGGCGACGGCACTTCCTAACATGCCGGCCATGGCCAAGGCGCCATTGCAGAGTACTTTTTGGGTAATCCGGTTCAGGCCGCTCAGATCGCAGACCGAATGCAGCATAAAGATGTCTTTTGTGTCCACAAAGGCCCGGGTGTCGCGGGATGCCATGGTGGAAATCATCACCTTGGGAACACCAACGGCCAGGCTGCGCATGATTGCCGTACCCAGGGTGGTGCCCATCGATCCGCCCAGTCCGATAACCCCCTGGATTTTTCTACTGCTATACAAATCCATTGCGCATTTGACGGCTCCAGCGGTCATAATTTTTAGGGCCTCGCCTTCGTGACTGATATTTTGGACCTCTTTAAGTGAACTGCCACCTGCCCGGGCGACTGTTTGACGGGTGATGTCCACCGGTGCATCAGAAGTTCCTCTGATTCCCGCATCCATGATGATTACCGGGATTCCCACTGATCTTAAACAATCGGCAAGGTATATGGCTTCCAGGCCCTTGGTGTCCATGGTAGCGACGAGTAAAGCAGTACCATGATGCGTCAAAACAACCCTCCCAATTTCAAAATTATATCCTCCTATATTCAAAATTATTTATCATGTTAAACATAAACTTAAATACATAACTATATGAAAAAGTTCTATTATATTTTATATAAACAGACCTTATGGATTGAATCCCAGTCAACCGGCAAAACCGGCTTAACGGGTTGACCCGTTTCAGCTATACTTCGGATCTTGGTTTCCTCCGAGGGGACCCAAACTCGACAAAAACTGGATCCGAATCTTTACGTGCTTATCATCTTATCCATCAAGTCGGCCGCAGCATCGGCAAAAGCCCTGTCATTGATGTGTTGATCTACCGCTTTAATTTCGATTGCCGGATCGAGAGATTTTTTCAGTCTGTCGGTGAAAAACGCATTCATTGCGGGATCGTACAATGGACCTCCTTCGCGGTCGGCTTCAGACCAGCCCATGGTTGGTATCAGCACTTTGACGTTGGCTGCATCCCGGTTTAGTTTTTCTGCCAACTGATTGGCCAGACGGGTGGTTTCCTCGATGTCGAGCCGAATGGCGGAGCGGAAGTCGTAGAAAAATATTTTGCGGTTTTTATACTGGTGCGGAATATTCTGACGGGTGAATTCCAAAACTGCGCAATCCAGGCCTCCGGGAACAACCAGCCGCGGGATGGTTCTGCCAGGAACCGGTTCGAACCGTTGCGGTCCAATGGCTCCGCAGTAGCCATTCAACAGGTGATCCGCCAGTTCGTGGGTGGCCAGGTCCAGAATACCGTCAAAATATCCTTCCGCAGCCAGCTCTTCCATGGCCATGCCGCCGGTGCCGTTGGCGTGAAATCCTATTACTTCATAATCCATAGCTTCCAGGGCACTGCGGGTGGCTTCGGCTCCTGCTGTGATGAAGCCGAAAAAGGGCAGGGCAATTCGCTTTTTTTCGGTTGCAGGTTGCCATTGACTTTGAGCCATGGCACAAATGGCGGCGGCGGCTTTATCCAGGATGCGTCCGGAAATGCTGTTGACGCCCAGCAGATCGGCGACACTGTGAATCATGGTGATGTCTTTGGTGGCCACGATATCGGCCATGTTACGGGATGCCACAGTGGAAACCATCACCTTGGGAATCCCGAGGGGGAGTTCGCGCATAATGGTTGTGCAGATATGGGTACCGGTGCCGCCGCCGGCCGAAATGATACCGTTAATTTTACCATCTCCATACAGCTTTAAAATCTTTGATTTCGCCTCGTGCAGCATGACATTAATGACATTGTCTCTGCCCTCGGGTATATCCGATACGGTCTTCGTGATATTTCGAAACAAATCGATATCAACCGGTACCGGTGATGGCCTTCCAGTCCCGACATTAATCGTCAGCGTCCGCAGTCCCTGCTGCTCAATCTGCGCTTTTAAAAAAATGTGTTCTTCCGGTTTAGAATCAAAGGTGCCAAGAACTGCAACTGCGGATGCTTTCCCCATAAATTTTTTCCCGGCTACTGCATGATATAGCTTGTGGAAGCAACATTCCGGCCGCGATGTTGCCTCCGTGATGCACAATTCATCGCGGATAGGATTCAGCTCCCAAATCAGGATTCAATCAGACGCTTATTTATGGATAACCGACCACATCTTTCTATATCCGGCCTCTGATCTCAGTCATCTGGCCTCAGTTCTCTGTGGTCAGTCATCTGGCCTTCGTCTTCTGACCACGGCCCTCAGTCATCTGACTTCTGTGATCCGGACTCAGTCATCACGCCGGCTGCAGCCCGAAGAACCCATCTTTGTGCCAGACCAAAGGTGGTCGCTTGAAATCTGTTTGATCTACCACCCGACCGATGAAAATTCGATATCCTTTAATTTCGTGGCTTGTCTCAACTTGACACTCCATCCAGGCTGCGGACCCTTTCGGAATCGGAACACCACTGGATTCCGCCGTTGAAATTTGAAATTTCTCAAATTTATCTTCTGCTTCCCCTTTGACACTGCCGACTTGCAGTGCAAGTTGTTTGTGTTCATTGCCGGCGATGACAAGGGTGAATTTTCCGGATTGGTTGATTAATTTTTCAGTTAAATGGCCCTGGGCGACGCTGATGGCAAGCAGCGGCTCTTTTTCTGATACAAACATGGCGGTAGCTGTCATGATATCGCGCATTTCTTCGTGAGCCGTACAGACAAAAACCACCGAACATGGCAGCCAATAAAAAACGTTATTTTCTTTATCCATTTTTTTCCTCCTAAATTGAGACGGTCAGAAATAATCTGTCTCAAGAGCGGTATTTGAATTGAAAATTTCCTATTTCATGGTTCGAACACGCTGCTTTGAATAATCGAAGCTGTGTAAAGAATCAGCGACCACCAGCAGAGCCGGGGGTATGAGGATGGCGCTGATTTTTAAAGTGTATTAAATGTGCATGTGTGTCAAGTAGAATATTTTAAATTCGGATCGAATAAACAGATAAAGCAATGAGCAGGACGATGAACACATGTGAAGTGACTTCGCCCTGCTTGGAATGTTCGCTGCTTTTGTTTAATATGAAAGGAAAGGGCTATTGTCCTGGTGGGCGATATTCAACGATTTTCTTAGTAGCTTGGTCAATTTCTTCGGGGGTAAGCAGAACGGTCGTCTTCGCTTGGACCGCACCACTGGCATTGACCATCATGGAAAAAGCAACACCGCTTACATTGTCAGGCATATCGGCGATACCGAAAACATCGTAGTCACCAAAAGCATAGTAGAATGATTCCAACTTTCCGCCCATCCCTTCTATGACCTGAGCCACAGTCTCCCGTCGTTTTGTGCCACCTTCTTTGAGTAGTCCTTTCAAACCTTCGCCAACATAGTTTGCTTGAACCAAAAATCTAGGCATATGACACCTCCTTTTCGAGTTTTTACTGTTATAAACAAACCAAGTTTAGTAGAGTTTAGGGAAAACCAGAATCTGATACAGCAAGAAGTGTCGCTTAAAAAGAGAGGGTAGATCCAGAAAGAAAGCTAATCTCAGAGCAATGTGCTAACCTGCAAGTTATTGCTTTCCACATAGTGACATTATTGTCAAGTTAATAATGAATCGATTTTAAGTGCAAACATTACAAACTGCCAATTTATGAAAAGTCTAATAGATTATCGCATGATAGCTGTATTGTTCTAACACGAAATGCAGATTTGAATTTCGAAAAACAATGAAACAGTTACTCAAGATCGAGAGGATACCCGGCGTTCTGGCGTCCTCTTATGAGAAGGCAACCCGGATGGTCATAGAGGATTATTATGGCCAAGTAGCCGAGGAAATCGTGTCGTATTTTACATCGGGTGTCATCCTGGATCTTGGCACGGGGCCGGGTTACCTGCCGATTGAAATCGCTCGGCGAGCCCCGGATATCACTGTTATTGGTGTTGATTTGAGCCGAAGTTTGGTTCGAATAGCTCAGGCCAATGCTGCCAAAACCAGCTTTTCGCACCAACTGCAATTTGAAGTCGGAAACGCCGCCCAGCTGGATTTTGATGGTGCATCTTTTGGTATGGTGATCAGCACCGGGATGCTGCATTCATTGAAAAACCCGGTAGCCGTCTTGAACGAAATCTATCGGGTCTTAAAAAAAGGGGGAGAGGCCTGGATCTATGATCCGGCCAACATTACTGGCTTTATCGATGTCAGAAAATGGAAAGCGTCCCTCAATTTTCGTGAGCTTTCCTTCTTATGGTTTTTTAAACTGATCGGTTTGCATAAACCGATTGCGGCCTATACGCGGGCCCAGGTCATTCCCATGATCGAGTCAACCGCTTTTGAGTCTGTCGAAATCGATGAGAGGCAGAATGAGATACGGATCAAGCTGCGGAAAGCTTAGCCGCTCAGGGATTATGGGTTCAGAGTTTCAAGGGTTGGAGAACAATTGCTCATCGGAAATGTCTGTTTTCGTTGTGATACAGTGCCCGCCGCATTTTTCAATCTCTTGTACGGTCCGTTGTGGATAGGTTTTATCGGCGAAGATCAGGGAAGCAGCGTGCTGGGCCAGCCACAGGCAAATTTCTCTGCCCAGTCCCTGGGCAGCCCCGGTCACCAGGGCGGTTTTACCATTTAGAGAGAATAATTTTTTTAAATCCATACGAATACCATCGATTAAGCTTCAACCGCCTGGTTGGCCTTGCGAATAGTGCACTGCAGTGACTTCTGGTCGGGATATCCCATTATGGGCTCCCGGCAATTGACGTCAGTAAGCAGATTACCGTTGGCCTCGCCGCTCCAGCCATGGGGAACCAGGACGACCCCCTCGGCCACGCGGTTGTCGACGCGTGCCTTCATTTTGACCCGACCGCGATTGCTTTCGACAAAGATGATATCACCATCCTGAATTCCAAACTTTTCAGCAGTTTCAGGGCCGATTTCGGTCAGCGCTTCCGGAACGACTGCTTTCAATGCACTGACTCCGCGTTGCTGGCTGTGCGTATAGTATATACTGCGGTTTCCGACAGATAGAATCAGGGGATATTTCTTTAGCAATGCACTTTTTCCCCGCATGGGGCTTCTCTCCGGTTCCATATAAGAGGGCAGGGGATCGAAACCTGCTTCTTTCAATGTATCACTGTATATTTCAATTTTCCCCGAAGGCGTGCGAAAAAGACCTTCTCTGGTGGTATATGTTTTTTCGGCGTAAAAATCCCCCTCAGGTTTTTCATTCAAAAGGTAGTCAAAAGACAACCCGGTGGGCTCGAGCATGAACCGAACGAATTGCTCTTCAGATTCCCAGGGAAATTCCTCTTCTAATCCCAAACGGCCGGCCAGCTCGGATAGGAATTTCCACTCCGACCAGCTTTCGTTCAAGGGTTCGATACACGGTTTTCTTAGCATTAAAAAGGGGATGCAGTGGCAGACATTGTAAGTATAGGCAACCCCCCATTTCTCCAGATGGGAGCAGGCCGGCAGGACATAGTGGGCGGCCTTGGCGGTTTCTGTCATGAAAAGATCATGTACCACCAACAATTCCAATTTGGCAAAGGCCTCCCGGAAGGCATTGCTATCCGGCATAGACAAAAGCGGGTTGCCGCCAACCACTAAAAACGCCTTAAGTTTTTCCGGAATGTTATCGGGCACCATCGTTACGACTCCATACGGCGCCTTGCGGCCCCAGAGGTTGAAAAACAGGGGGTATTCTTCCGAGCCAAGGGGATCGCCGCCGCCCAAACTGAATCCGGGGTTGCCGAAACGGGGTGCCGGACTGGTTACCCAGCCGCCCGGGACGTTGATGTTACCCGTAATTGCCTGAAGTACCGAAAAGGCTCTGCTGTTTTGAGTGCCGTTGGCCGTCTGATCCTGGGTACAGGTGCCCTGGAATATGCTGGCACCCTTGGTTTGGGCGAACAACCTTGCCAGACTGCGAATGTCGGCGGCCGGAATCCAGGTAATATCTTCGGCCCATTCCGGGGTATTTTTGCGGACATGAGGCACCAGTCGCTCAAAACCGCTGGTATGCTTATCAATAAATTCGCGATCGTAAAGATCCTCCTCAATAATGACGTTCATCATGGCAAGTGCCAGGGCCCCATCCGTGCCGGGCCGGATTCTCAAATACATGTCAGCCTTATCGGCCAGCGGAATACGCTTGGGGTCAATGACCACCAGTTTGGCACCTTTTTTTAGATTTTTGGACATGAAAAATTTAAGCGGAAAGTCGGACTGGTCGGGATTGTGGCCCCATAGTATATAGAGGTTTGAATCAGGTTCTTCTGTGGGATATCGGCCAAAGGTCATCTGGCGGGTGCGGATGCGCATACGGTAGCAGATGCTTTCCACGGAAAAGAAATTGGGTGAGCCGTAGCCCGACCTGAGCAGGTGTACCAGGGTGGACATCTCAAGATTTTCGACGCCGATGGAACCGCAGAACAATCCCCAAATCTGAGGTCCAAATTCCTCTTTCAGGCGAGTGAGTTTTTCTGCCATTTCGTTGAGGGCCTGGTTCCAGGATATCTCTGTATAATTTCCATTGATGCGTTTCAAAGGCTGCTTCAGGCGATCAGGACTGTAAATGACTTCCAGGGCATTGGCACCTTTGGGGCAGAGTCTTCCCTTGTTGATGGGATGAGATTCCAGACCTTTTATCTTGGTGGCTTTGCCGTTCTCGACTGTCACCCGTGTGCCACAGCTATGATAACACAATGTGCAATCCGTAAGGATTTCCTTTTTTTCAGCCATCTTTGCGCTCCTTTTCAGCTTTTATGAATGTATAGCCTAATATATCTCACGATCCCTTTCAAGAGTTTCCGGACATGAAACACAGGACCACCTCATTCATTCGCATATCACCATGAAATTCCACTGTTTTATTAAATTTATTCAGCGTACAGACTTGATCGATGCCGGTGGCTTATGAATTGACGGCATTCTGACCTGAAACATCGTTGCCTTGCATATATTTACGTTTGTGGTATGAATTGGATTCCAGGCTAAGATTTTTTCTCTCGCAGAGCCCGCAGCGATCACATGCTTTTTTTATTTGACATGAAAGATCATTGGAAAATAAGCGGCAAAATCATCCGCGGTGCCAAGCAAGGCGCTTATTTTACACAGTTGGATTGGGTTCAGAAACAATGCCAGCAAAAGCTGGGTTTCAGACCCTACCCGGGAACCCTCAACCTGGAGATTGCAACTGAAAACATAGCTAAACTGGATACCGTGATGGCGCGTGATGGTATTGAACTGGTTTCTCCGGATTCGAATTTTTGTTCCGGCTTGGTTATTCCCGTAACCATCGAGGGCATTGCAGGGGCTATAGTTGCTCCGGCGACAGACGTCCGGGTGCACGCCAAGAATATAATCGAGATCATATCCCCTTTGGGGTTGAAAGATGGCCTGGAAGTTGCGGATGGCGATCGAGTTTCATTGACGATTGCAGGTCGACTGGAGCCTAAATAACAAAGACGGGGTTTGCATATATTTGTTTTCCAGAGGGTCAACTATAGAATAATGGCATACCAGGGGGATACTATTGTTATTGGATAATCGCAAATTGACCGTGGATGCAGTGATGTTCGACCTGGATGGCACTCTAATCGACTCGGTACCGATTTATTATGAAATTATCGATATCGTATTTGCGAAGCTCGGGGTGCCGACGGTCCCCAGAAAGACGTTGCTCAAAGCGATGGACAACGGTGATTTCGACTGGGACTGCGTGCTGCCCGAGTCGATGAAGAAGGACAAAGACGCATTGCGTCAAAAGGCGCGACAGATCATCGATCAAATCGGCCCACCGATGTTCCACCAACAGGTTCGATTGATCCCCGGCACAGCAGTCGCATTCCAGAAGATAGCAGCAGCCGGGATCAAAACCGGTCTGGTCACTTCGACCCCGGCCCAGAATATGGCTGTCA
>JASFSK010000031.1:0-16394 GCA_050114455.1 Desulfobacterales bacterium
TGCCGGTCCCCTCAAAGACCCGGTCGGGATGAACATCGGCAACCCCCACGCCGTATTTTTTGTGGCAGATCTGAACCGTATTGATTTGTCAAAATGGGGACCCACGCTGCAGAAGGATCCTATATTCCCACAGGAGGCCAACATCGGTGCCGCTCAGTTGATCGATTCCGGAACCCTTCAACTCTCTGTCTGGGAACGCCCGGGTTCACTGACGACGGCTTGCGGAACCGGGGCCTGTGTTGCTGTGGCTGCAGCCCACCGACGGGGACTGACGGATGCAAATCGCATGAAGGTGATAATGCCGGCCGGATCGGTTGAAATCGAACTGAAAAGGGATCATTCCGTGGTCATGACCGGACCTGTCGGAATCTGCTTTGCAGGCTACCTGCCGGAAAGAAAGGAAAAATTGCAAGATGAAATCCAGCAGTAAAATGAACAGAGCAATTATCAACTTTGAGCAAAAAACACTGGATTCCATCCACAAACATTCAATTGAACTGCTGCGCTCCACCGGTATAAAATTCCCATGTGAAAAAGCCCTGGATATATTTAAACATCATGGCTTTCGCACAGCCTCCGACGTGGTTTATTTCAAAGAAAAAGACATCCACAATGCCATGGAATCAGTACCGGCGACGTTTGCCATAAAGGCCAGAAACCCGGCCAAAAACATCCAAATAGGTGACAACAATTTTGTCCTGGCCCCTGGTTACGGCCCCCCATTTATCATCGATCCTTCCGGAGAAATGCGGGATGCTGGCCTCGAGGATGTGCAAAATTTCTGTAAACTGGTTCAAACTTCGAAATATCTGGATTTTAACAGCTCCATGGTAGTGCAGCCCGCAGACGTACCCCAGGACACGGCACATCTGGATATCTTGCTCTCAACCATGCTTTTGACCGACAAACCCATCATGGGAAGCTCTGTATCTAAGGCGGCGGCGGTGGATTCTCTGAAAATGGCGCAAATGGTCTGGGGCCGAACAATGGATCCCGTGATGATCTCTCTGGTCGACTCCCTGGCCCCCTTGCAGTATGCTGCCGAGATGGTCGATGCCATCTTGGTATTTGCCGCGGCCGGACAACCGCTGATCATTCATTCCGCCTGTACACTGGGCACTACCGGTCCGATCACAATAGCGGGATCACTGGTGATTTCAAATGCAACCACGCTGGCCGGCATCTGCCTGGCCCAACTTGTCAACCCCGGCACACCAATCGTTTATGGTCTGGGGGGAAGTCCCACAGAGATGAAAAGCGGCGGATACGTGAATGGTTCCCCCGAAGATGCGAATCATACCGCCATTGCTGCGGCCATGGGACAGTATTACAATATCCCCTGCCGCAGCCAGGGGGCTTTGACCGAATCGTTTTGTCTGGACTATCAAGCTGGTATGGAATCTGCGATGATGCTTACCACAGCGGCCCTGAGTGGCGTTCATTTGTGCCTCCACGCCTGCGGAACCTATGGCTCCATGATTGCCATGAGCTATGAAAAATTTATCGCCGACGAAGATCTGTGCGGCGCCCTCAAAAAACTGATCAAACCGGTGGAGTTCACGGATGATGCTTTTGCCATGGAGATGATAAAAGAGTTGGGTACTTCAGCCAATTATATGCTGCAATTGCATACCGTCGATCGCTGTCGTACCGAATTTTTTCGTCCCGACCTGAGCAACCAGCAAATACACAGCGAATGGTTTGAAATGGAACACCGGGATCTTACCCTTAGGGCAGGGGTGCTGCTAAAAAAACGCTTGGCGGAATATACCATGCCGGAAATCGGCCCCCAGCTTGAAAAGGATCTGAGCCAATATGTCAATGAACAAAAACGCAACACATGATCTGTCTACCATTAATTTTTTTAATTCAAGGAGGATAACACTATGACAATCAAACTCGTGGGTATCGGCGGTATGGGGTTGATGATGAGCCCATCGGCAAAACACTTGAAACCGGGGAGTCCTGCACGCTACCTTCGCATCCATGATCGGGGAACAAAAGATGACCGCCGTGATGCCTGCCGTCAGGCGTGGATAAACCATGGCGCTGAGATTGTTCATGACTATGAGGCGCTGGTGGGCGACGGCGACTTTGACGGGGTCGTCGTTTGTGCCGGCAAGAACGGTGATGACTGCGACATTTTCCGCCGCCTGGTGCCCCTCATGCAGCAAAAGACAAGCGGCCAGCCCTTCATTTTGCACCTTTCCACTGTCAGCGCCGGGTTTGCCCAGGCGTCCTATGATTTTTTGAGTGCTGAAGGTTTCGATTACGTCAATTACCCCCTGACTGGCGGCCCATTGGGTGCCGAAAATGCCAATATGTTAATTTTGGCAAGCGGCAGCGACTCGATTTTTACGAAACTGGAGCCAATGCTGCAAACCATCGGCAACCCCAGGTATTTTGGTTCTAGCATCACAGCCGGCGCCGAGGTCAAGTTAATGGGTCAACTCATGGTGTTTAACGGCCTGCTGGGGATCTGTTCCGCCGCAGCGCTTAAATCGGAATGCTTTCAGGAGGAATTGTCCGGACCTGAACAAGCCGAATTTTTTGATTTTTTAAATGGCGGGGCCGGCGGCACACGCCAGTGGGATGTCGCCATCAGCAAGGGCGTCCGGGATAAAACCTGGGATCAGGGTTTTATGATCCATCATGCAGTAGTGGATGCGATCTATGCGGCCAAGCTATGCCGTGAACGCGGACTGCCCGCGCTGGTCGTCATCCCCATGGTTGCCATCGCCCTGGCCTTTGCGTATCTGCTTGAAAAATATCAAGGCACTCCCCTGGCAACCCATGCCATCGTCCGGGAGATGATCCGGAAAAATGCATCCGGTATTGACAATTTTACTGCAAAGCATATCAGTTACACCGATGTTGATACTAGCATTAAAAACGCCATTGCCGTCTTGCCTCAACGGGTTAAGGATTCTGTAATGTTAGAAATTAGCACAGAAGATTTCAGGGTCTAGTTTCATAGGCATGGTCACCGCGACCACCGACAATTCGGGCTATGGGATGTCAGGACTCGCCAAAGGCTCTGAATTTTGTATTGACAAACATCTGCATTCAGTTTATAAGCACGTTGAGCTTAAATATTTTGCTGATATTATTTGTCCTATCCTCAAAATATAGTCTAGGTACACACGTCTGATGACGCATAAGTTACCTTGGTAGAGCTTGGGGATCTTCTGACGAAAAGGCAGGGCCGGAATCAGACGCTGCCTTTTCTTTTTTCTGCCGGCATTTATATCCCTCGGACGTTTCTCTTTTAGGCTTGGTTTTCAGTTCTACCTAAATCAATACCTGGATTTTGAGCGAAATTCAGTTAGTGCGTCTACTCTAAGAGAAATCTTAGACAACCTACTGCAGACCTCGCAAACCTGACATGCTTCTACTTAAATTAACGTAGCAGTTTTGTCGTCATGCAGAAACCATAAGGCATCGCCGTGAAAGGTCCGCCGATAAAGGGAAGAACAAATGCTTCAAAGATACGACATATCCATGGACAATGATTCTAATCGACTTTCGATAAAAGAATTTGCGGTCATTGGGAGAAAACCGCGCAAAAGCGAATATTACAATATCACCTTAGAAAATTTCTCTCTGATCCATGAAGTCTCATTCGACGTTGACACCATTCGGGCCGCTATTCAAAAGGGGCCGGAAGCATTAATATCCGAGCTTCGGTCCGATGATTTTTTCCCTATTGATCCCTGTTCGAAGATTCTCGCTGAAACGGTAACCGGTTTTTTTGATAATGACTCTGATCCGGTGTCTGAAGTGTTTTTTGACGATCGAACCCTACTTTCAACTTACATTGAAGAACAAAATTCAGATTAACAGATACAGAAATCATGCAGACCAATACCTATAGATGCCTGTAAAGTGGAAGCCTGAAAGGATATCCACCTTGTAGACTGTCAATAGAAAAACCTGGATTTTGCACGAGTTAAGTAAATAACGCTTGCCATTAACC
The DNA here is from genome assembly GCA_050114455.1 of Desulfobacterales bacterium. Classification (GTDB taxonomy): domain Bacteria; phylum Desulfobacterota; class Desulfobacteria; order Desulfobacterales; family JAFDCJ01; genus JAFDCJ01. Next base: position 3,977 of record JASFSK010000031.1, read on the forward strand.
AAAAGAAGGCTTATTATCTACCCAATCAACTAAGTCCTGCCTAATATGCGTAGGGAAGTTTCTCTCTGAAGGAACAATCCATTTTTCACAGTGGCATCCTCCAGTTTGCAACGTTGAAAATTTTATGAAAGGAGAGTGTTACTATGACTAATGGAACTGTTAAGTGGTTTAATGACCGGAAAGGTTTCGGATTCATTGAACAGGATAGCGGACCGGATGTGTTTGTTCATCATTCAGCAATCAATGCATCTGGTTTCAAATCCCTCAACGAAGGCGACCAAGTTTCCTTTGACATCGAACAGGGGCAAAAAGGTCCTGCCGCTACAAATGTCACCGTGATCTAATCTTGACCGATTGTAAAGAGGGCATTCTTCGATTCGTGGAGGATGCCCTTTTTTCTTTTGGGTTCGTTTCAGTCCAAACAGGAATTCCAGAATCTTCAGCAATAAAAGCCTGAAGAAGCGAGAGATAATGAGGAAATGGTCAACAATCCGCTCTCATGGTAATGCCAATCTAATCTCACCAAATCCGATTGGGGGAGTAATGTTTCATGCTTTATCAGAAGTAATTCGGGGCAGTCTTTCCCTGATCCTATATATCTTGAATACGGTGTTCTGGAGTATTCCCTTGTTTGCTTTGGCAGCCGTCAAAGCGGCGGTACCGCTGGAACCCTGGAGGAGAAGGTGCAGTCGGATGCTCAACGCCATAGCCGAATATTGGATATGGGTTAACAACCAAAATCAAAAACTGTTCGGGACAACGCTTTGGGACGTTCAGGGCATAAATTCTCTGGAGCGATCCCAATGGTATTTGGTTCTGGCCAATCACCAGTCATGGGTCGATATTCTAGTGCTGCAGAGGATATTTCACCGCAAAATACCGTTTTTGAAGTTTTTTATAAAAAAAGAATTGATGTGGCTTCCGATTCTTGGGCAGGCGTGGTGGGCGATGGATTTCCCCTTTGTTAAAAGATATACTAAAAATTATCTCCAAAAAAGGCCCCATTTGATGGGTAAAGACTTGGCTATGACACGCAAAGCCTGCCAAAAATTCAAGAAAATTCCGATCTCGGTAATGAATTTTGTGGAAGGGACGCGATTTACAAATGAAAAGCACCGTAAACAACAATCGCCATTTTCTTATCTGCTCAGGCCAAAGGCCGGTGGTATCGCTTCGGTGTTTGACGCCATGGGTGAGCAAATCCACCGGGTCCTGGATGTTACCATCGTTTATCCTGACGGTGTGTCCAGCTTTTGGGCACTCCTCTGCGGCAAAATTCGAAAAATTAAAGTAAGAGTTCGGTCGCTGCCGATGAGGGCCGAGCTGATCGGAGATTATACAAACGACAAGCATTTTCGCGAGGAATTACAGGACTGGCTCAACAACCTTTGGGCCGAGAAAAACCAGCATATCGAAGAGATGATGACTTCGTGATTGAGTAATGATGAAACCATGGCAATAATGTCTTATCACCCTGATTTTGCATGAATCAGAGGCTCTAATATGCAGATGGAAAAAGATTATGTAAATTTTTTTTATAATAAATTCGAAGGTCGGGTTGCAATCGGCGTCGGTTATAATCAGGACTTATCTGAAATATATCCATTTGTTTTTGAAGATAAAGGCGGAAAGTCAATTGGCGTTGTAGCCCTTGGTGTTTATACGCAGGATGAAGTCAACTTTGTCCACATATATCATATTGGTTCCTTCAAAAACAGACGCGGCAATGGTAGCCGGATACTTCAGCAACTTTGCTACCAGGCAGATAAGTACCAGATAACTCTAAGTCTTAGTCCGATTTTCATGCCCAATGGTAGAAGTGAACCGATGAGTACTGAGCAGTTGATCTCATGGTATGGCCGATTCGGCTTTAAAGGAAATTCACCGTTTAAAAGAGATCCCGCCAAAACTTAGGCTCTTACTTAGCCTTCATCTTCTCCAATCTTCTCGCCACGAATGTCTGCTGATTTTGGGCCCCAGCACAAGTCAAAAGATGCCCGGCTTCCATTTCCAGGGTTTGCTCGAAGCTGGAATGTAGGCCCTGGTCGATAGCAATTCGGGAGAGTTTAAGAGCGAGGGGGGACTTTTCTCCGATTCTGCGGGCCATCTGAATCGATTCGCTTAAAAGGTTTTCGGCTGCAACGACTTTGTTGATCAGACCAATCGAGGCGGCCTCATGGGCATCGATGAAATCACCGGTGAAGACCAGTTCTTTCGCCTTGCCAAGCCCGACAATTTGAGCCAACAGTTTCGTTCCCGCCGTGGTGATGGTAAGGCCAACATCGGTCTCCGGAAACCCAAATTGAGCACTTTCGGCAGCGATCCTAATATCGCAGCTCATGGCAAACTCGCAGCCGCCTCCCAAGGCATAGCCCGGTATCGCCGCTATCAGGGGTTTTCCCAAAGCAAGGATCACCCGCTGTACCTCCTGGAGCCGGTCTGTCTCTTCAACCCAGTCTTCAAAACTTTTGCCAGCAGACGTCTCCTTAAGATCTTCTCCAGCACAAAACGCCCGGCCGGCGCCCGTAAGAATGACCGAAACCACCGATGCATCCTGCCGGGCCGTTTCAAGTGTTGCAATCAGGCTCTCGAGTAGGTCTTTATTGATGGCATTCAGCCGCTCGGGCCTGTTCAGGGTAATAATTCCCACGTTTTGATCTTTGCCGTATAATACGGTTTCTTCCGTCATGCAGACCTCCAGATTATGTACGGGTTCAACGGTTGTGGGTTCAACGTTCAGGGTTATTCTAATTTCTTCCAACCTGTGAGCCTTTGGTGAACCCTGAACCTTAAAACCCGGCGTCATCCATCTCACGCAGCGCTTGCTTCAAGATCTTGCCCGTTTTTGTCGTTGGCATTTCTTTCAGAAATGTAACTGCCCGGGGATAGGCATGGGCCTCGAGTCTTGTTTTGACGTAATTTCTGATACTATCCGCCAGTGCTTTGTCTGGATTCACCCCCGCTTTCGGTAAAATAAAAGCCTTCACAATTTCGCCTCTAACCGGATCGGGGACCCCGATGACCACCGCAAGGGCAACGGCGTCATGCTTCATCAGGCAGTCTTCCACTTCGCCCGGGCCGATCCGAAAACCACCGCTTTCGATAATATCGTCTTGTCTACCGCTAAACCAAATATTGCCGTTGTCATCTTTACGGCCGTAATCGCCGGTACGCAACCAGGGTCCGATGTACTTTTGGCAGGTTGACTGTGGATTTTTCCAGTACTCTAAAAACATCACGGGATCGGGTCTCTTCACCGCTATCTCGCCAAGTTCACCACAACTGACTACCTTACCGTCTTCATCGATCATCTCGACCACATGTCCGGGAACGGCCTTGCCAATAGCTCCCGGAGAAATCTTCATGATTTGCGAGCAATAGCCTGCCACCAGGTCGCATTCCGTCTGGCCGTATTGCTCGTTGATGTCAACGCCAAGATTCTCCCGGGTCCAGTTGCAAAGCTCTTCTCCCAAAATTTCACCACCGGCGGTGATTGATCTTAGCCGGATATCGTAATGCTCCCGGGGATTTTTGACGGCCTGCATCATCATCCGCAAAACCGTCGGCACGGCCATTAAGTTTCGGACCCTGTGTCTTGCCATCATGAAAAACGCTTCCTCAGGGTCAAATTTCCGGGGTCGGTAGGCCAATGTGGGCAGCCCGTGGTGTAAAGTCGGAAATAAGGCATCAAAGGAACCGCCGATATAAGCCCAGTCAAGCGGTGTCCACATCAGGTCCTTTTCTCGTGGAAACAAATTGTGATAGAATTCAAAACCCGGCATAATACCAAGCAATAACCGATGGGCATGAAGGGTTCCCTTGGGAGGGCCGGTGGTGCCGGAAGTGTAAATGATTAGCGCCGGGTCGTCGGGCGTTGTTTTTACAGGCGTGAAATCACAACTGCCCTGCTCGATCCAGGGCCAGAAATTCATTGCCTCTTCTTGGTCCGCATCAATGGCAACAATCAGTCGAAGATCGGGAAGGTGTTCCTTAATGTCCCAAATCTTTGTTAAATTCTCTTTGTCGGTTATCAAGGCCTTGGCGGCACTGTCTTGAAGGCGGAATTCCAAGGCATCCGGGCCAAAAAGGGTCAGCAGCTGAACGGCGATGCCGCCCAGCTTGTAGACCGCTATATGGGAGATGAGGGTTTCGGGGCGTTGACCGAGTAAGATCCCAACTCTATCCTTTCGTTTGATGCCATGGGCTTTTAATGCATTGGCCAATTGGTTGGAAATTTTTTTTAATTCCCTAAAGGTATACTTCCTGTTCATGCCATGCGGGTTTGCATAAATGAGCGCCAATCGGTTTTTGTCATCGGCCCACTTATCGCAGACATCAACCCCAATGTTGTAATATTCAGGGATTTTCCATTTGAAGTTAAAGCACACTTCCTCATAGGTTTGCCCCCTGAGCATCTTGCCCTCCTCTAAACGCTATTGCCCGTGACGTGTTCGGATATCTGAGACATCAGCTAGTTTCCATCCACAAATGGTCTTTTTGCCCAATCTCGGCGTCAATCTGCGCTTTTGCTTGTGCGGCGTAGTAAACTACGCCTCCGCACAAGCGCTTGATTTCCTTGACCTTGGGCAAAAATCCACATTTCTGGATTGGAAACACCAAAAGCTGCCCGTCACTGATAAAAAAATTTATGGACGGGCACCAGCTAGGATCGTGTATACGAGGTTCGGAATAATCTAGCAAGAGAATAAGACCATAAAACCCGCTGTATCGATTAATTATTGCTTGACAAAACGATCCTGAGATTGGAAACAACTAAGACCACGCGGCAGAAAATTCGGCTAAATAATTATTAGAGCGTTTGGTATAGTCCAGCTGGGGTGGTATTACGATTTAAAGCAGCAATGCAAAACTGCCGATAGCGAAACGTTATTCAGCCAAACGCTCTAAATGAGGCAAAAGGAGGACACGCATGTACGATCGAATGCCGACCCTTAACAGGGACCAATTGACCAAGATCCACGACGCATCGATGGAAATCCTCTCCAGCGTGGGCGTGGTCTTTAATGAAGCGGAGTCCCTCGAAATTTTTAAAAGCCGCGGCTTTAAAGTGGATGGCAAGACCGTCTTTTTTTCCGAAAATGATGTTGCCTCGGCCTTGGAATCGGCGCCGGCGAATTTCAGGCTGACCGCCAGAAATCCTGCAAAATGCCTGAATGTGGGAATGGATGACTTCGTGTTCGTACCCGGCTACGGAGCCCCTTTCCTGATCGAAGTGGATGGCAGACAGCGCAATGCGACCATGGCAGATTATAATAATTTTTGCAAACTGGTTCAAAGCTCCAAATATATAGATATGAACGGCTTCATGTTGGTCGAGCCTTCGGATGTTCCACCACAAACGGCTCATTTGGACATGATATTGTCCAATATTCTTTACTGCGACAAGCCGTTTATGGGAAGCCCGGTATCTAGAACGGGTGCTAAAGACAGTCTTGATATGGCCGCCATTCTGTGGGGAGGTAAAAAAAAGATTGAGGATACGCCCGTGACGGTTTCGCTGATAAATTCTCTTTCGCCCCTGCAATTTTCGGAAGAAATGGCAGGTTCGCTCATCGAAATGGCCCGTTGCGGACAACCATGCGTCATCGCCTCGCTGGCCATGGCCGGCGCCTCCGGCCCTATTACGCTTGCTGGCATTCTGGCTTTGCAAAACGCTGAAATCCTTGCAGGCTTGACCCTGGCTCAGACGATTAAACCGGGCCTTCCAATCATCTATGGCTCCACCTCGGCTCCAATGGACATGCGGACGGGAGGCCTGTCCATCGGAAGCCCGGAGCTTTCAAGGGTCGTTTCCTGCACCGCTCAAATGGCACGGTTTTATAAACTGCCCAGCCGCGCTGGCGGCAGCCTGACCGATGCCAATTTTCCGGATGCCCAGGCCGGTTCCCAATCCGCGATCACTCTGATGACGGCAGCCCGCAACGGTATCAATTTTATCTTGCATGCCTGCGGCATTTTAAGTGCATTTGTGGCCATGAGTTATGAGAAATTTATCATCGATGAGGAACTTTGCGGTATGGTAAGAAGATTGATTCAGCCAATTGAAATCAGCGACGAGTCTATTGATACCGATGGGATCAAAGCCGTCGGCATCGGCGGAAACTACCTCACCCAGCCCAAAACTTACGAACTTTGTCGTACGGAATTTTTCCTTCCGAAGTTAATGACGGTACAGGATTTTGATAGCTGGCGCAAAGCCGGTGGAAATCACGTCGATCAACGTGCGTCGGAAATATTCAAGGAACGCCTGGCCGAATACGAACGGCCGGTGATCGACCCAGCAATTGAATCAGAGCTTGCTGATTTTGTTGCCAGGCGCAAAAACCAATGACCGGAGGTGAATAAAATCGGGGCAAAAAGATCCGCGATGAATAAAATTATTATTTTTTGTATATTTATTGATTTTTTAAGTAGAAACTGATTAATAAATATGGTCTTTGTCCAATCCATAAGCGGCCGGCATCGATTAGGTTTGCACTGTTAAGCATACCCTCGCGGAAACGGTAAAACCTTCAAATTTTCACCGGTGGCTTATGAATTGAGTTAGTCGAGGGAAAAATTGTTAACCCAAAATCAGAAAAGGGAGGATTCAATGAAAAGACAAAAATGGTGGGTAATTTTAATGATTGCAATTTCGGTTTCGATGTTTTTTGGGAACCAGGCAGTGGCGGCCGATAAGGTTCTGAAAATTGGAATTATGGGGCCATTTACGGGCCCGTCGGCAAAAACTGGCAATGAGTTTAAAGGATCCGTGACGTTGGCTTTGGAAAAAATTGATTACATGATCGGTGATTACAAAATCGAACCTGTCTGGATCGACTCCCAATCCGACCCGGCCAAGGCCACCAGCGCTTATGCCGAGGCGGTCGAAAGCAAGGGCATCCAGGTAGGCGCCCTGAATTGGCATAGTTCCGTAGCAGCGGCCGTGATGGATGTTGCAGCACAGTACAAGATTCATCATTTGTTCGGTATGGGGGCCGCGGAAATAGTCAATGAGAAATGGCAATCGGATCCTGAAAAGTTCAGCTATTGGGGCGGCAAGGGTTGGCCCGTACCTGGAAAACTGATGCTCGGCTATGTTGAATGTTTGAGCGATGCCGTTGAAAAGGGCATCTGGAAACCGAAGAACAAGAAGGTCGCCTTGTACGGTGAAGACACGGATTGGGGCCGCAGCGTCGGCCAGGCCTTCCGCAAGGAATTTGGCAAGAGAGGCTGGGAAATTGTTTCCGAAGACTATTTCCCAACAACCCAAACCGATTTTTATCCCCTGTTGAGTAAATACAAGAAGAACGAAGTGGCTGTCCTGGCCGGCACCAGCACATCCGCCCCCTCCATGTCGGCATTTATCAAGCAGGCCGAAGAGGTACAGCTCAAATCCATGATTGTTGCCGATGGATTGGGGTGGATTGGCGATTGGTACAAAATGACGGGTCCGTCGGCCAATTACGTGCTCGACATGATTCCTCAGCTTACCACCCAGGCTGCCCAAAAATGGGCCAAAGAAGTGGAGACGAAGTTCGGATACACGCCCAGCCCGTCATCTTCAGGGCTGGCATACGACGGCATTAATTTTTTTATCAAGATTGCCCGGCGGGCTTTGGAACAACACGGAAAACTTGATAAAGAATCGATCCATCAAACCATTGTAGATGAGGTTTACACCGGGAAATTGACGTTTGGCGCCGCCGACGGCGCGCTGATCATGAACGAGTATAAGTATGCCGCCGACACATTGCCGGACCCGGTTATCGCCAGGGATGCCTACTATTTTCCGGTGATTCAGTACAAAGAGGGCAAAGGGGCCATCGTATTCCCGGATGACTGGAAAACCAAGGAATTCGAGCCGAAACAGTAATATAAACGTTGCTGAATATGCACGGGTGGGGCCGGAAAAATCGGCCTCATCCAATTTAGGAATACAGCGAAATCAACCGCAATTTTAATCCTTCTTAAAAAACGGGCAAATCTGATGAATGTATTGAAAACCAAAGATGTGACCAAGCGGTTCGGTGGGCTGGTCGCCGTTAACAATGTATCGATGCATGTTGAAGAAGGGGAAATTGTAGGACTGATCGGGCCGAATGGGGCCGGCAAAACCACACTGCTCAATGCCATCGCCGGGTTGAACCCGCCCACCTCCGGCTCGGTGGTTATGTTTGGCGATGAAACAACAGGGCTTTCTCCTGAAAAGATGTGCCGCAAAGGCCTGTCCCGGACATTTCAGATACCGGCCCCTTTTCCGCAAATGTCGGTCCTCGAAAATGTGATGACAGCAGCTATTTTTGGCAACGAAAAAGGGCGGTTCAAGGATCCGGCCAAGCACAGCCGCGAACTGCTTGAATATGTCGAGTTCCCTGTCGCTGAAGACATCATATCGGAGAGCCTCAATACGGTCCAGCTAAAAAGACTCGATCTTGCAAGGGCCCTGGCCAGTTCCCCAAAGTTGCTGTTTCTCGACGAGCTCGCGGCCGGGCTGACCGAGGGCGAGTTGAACGATATTATGAAAATCATTCGTAAGATCCGGGACGGTGGGGTTACCATCCTGATGGTGGAACATATCATGCAGCTGATAATGAATCTTTGCGACCGGCTGGTATGCATCCAGTTCGGCAATAAGATCGCGGAGGGCCCTACCCAGGAAGTTGCCCGGGACCCAAAGGTGACGGAAGCCTATTTGGGAAAGCAAACGACAGCCTGACGGATGCCGATTAGGACCAATTAAGCCTTGCCGCCCGACGTGGATAACGTCAACCGCAGCGCTGCAATCGTCGGGATAAAATTTCAGCAATTACGGGGGCCACATGCTTTTGGAAGTCAAAAACCTCGATGCGGGCTACGGATTTCTGCAAATTTTGAGAAATGTATCGTTGTCGGTCGACCAGGGTGAATACGTCTGCCTGGTGGGACCGAACGGCGCCGGCAAAAGCACCACCTTAAAATCGATTGCCGGTCTTTTAAGGCCAATGAAGGGCGAAATTATTTTCAAAGGAGAACGGATCGACCATCTGCCCGGCAACCAGGTGGCCCGCAAGGGAATCGCCTTCATCTCGGAAGCCCTGAACCTGTTTATCAACATGTCCGTGCAGGAAAATCTTTACATGGGAGCCTATATCGTCACGGATAAAAAACGCCAGAAGCGCCGACTCGAGATCGTTTACGAGCTCTTCCCCCGTCTGGCGGAAAGAAGACACCAGCTGGCGGGTACCATGAGCGGGGGTGAACGCAAAATGCTGGCCATCGGCAGGGGCCTGATGTCTGAACCCACATTGCTGCTGGTCGACGAGCCATCTTTCGGGCTGGCACCCCAGCTAACGGAAAATGTTTTCGAATCCCTAGACAAGTTAAAAAATGATGGGCTGACAATTATGCTGGTAGAGCAAAACGTAACGAAGACCCTGGCGGTCACCGATCGGGGCTATGTCCTGGAAAATGGCAAGATCGGGCTGGAAGGCGAAAGCTTGAATTTGGCCGACGACCCGCATGTCAAAAAAGTGTTTTTGGGTGTTTGAACCTCAAGCGAAGGGGTAAGTGCTTTATGCAGCAGACTTTGTTTCATGATTTATTTGAATGGCTAAAAACAGCGGCCGGGATAACAATACTGATGTCGATCGCAGTGGCAATCGTTGCAACCGTCGACCGCGGGCTTTTTATCCTGATAAATACCGTCGTCACAGGCGGCATGTTGGCCATGGTTGCCATTGGACTGGCCATGGTGCTGGGGGTGATGAATGTCGTCCAGTTCGCCCACGGCGAATATTTCATGATCGGCTCTTTGACGGCATATTACATATTCACTCCGATTGCCGAAGGCTTAAGCCGGCATCCCAATCCGGTTTGGTCCTTTTGTGCCCCGTTCGTGGCCATTTTCAGCGCCCTGATCGCTGGGGCCCTGGCCGGGGCCCTGACTGAAAGGCTGGTCTTCCGGCAGTTACGGAAACGAAGCCGCGAAAACTGGGTGATGAACACCTTTTTATTAACCGTCGGCCTCAACGTCGTTCTGATCAATGGTCACCAGCTCCTTTTTGGCACCGATTTCAAAGGGATCACCCGCTACTGGTCGGGACCGCCGGTGTCGATTGCAGATGTCTATTTTTCCAGAGACCGGGCAATGGTGTTCCTGCTGGCGGTTGTCATTTGTGTTTTGTTCTGGCTGTTTATGGGCTACACCCGGACCGGACGTGCCATCCGCTCTGTCTCCCAGGATGAAACCGGGGCGCTGATGATGGGCATCAATCTGGACGCCATCATGACCTTAACCATGGCCATCGGCTGTGGGTTGGCGGCGGTCGCCGGCGGCAGCCTGTTGTTTATGTACCCATCATATCCAACCGTCGGTTTAGAGCCGCTTTACCTATCCTGGATCATTGTGATTTTTGTCGGCCTCGGAAATATAATGGGTGCGTTTGTAGGCGGGTTCATCGTGGCCCTGCTGAAAGTGCTCACCGTCGAATACATCGGTGCCGGATGGGATTTCGTTGTCCCGGTGGGCATTATCATCATCGTGCTGATCTTTAAACCCAGCGGAGTATTTGGAACCGGTGTCCGCGGTGTCTTTGAACAATAAGGGGGATGGATGGGAACCTTGGAATTCAACCGTAAACCAAATTTTTTCGCGAGCGTATTAGATAGGCTCTGCCTGTCACCGCTGGCGCTCGTGGGATTGACCATCCTGGTCATTCTTCCGCTTGTTCCACCGTTCAACCAGCAATACTTTATCCGCTGGCTGGTTGCCGCCGCGCTGATGGGTGCCAACTGCATCGCATTTGACTTTACCGCCGGGTATATCAACATCGTTAATTTCGGCTATTATGCGATCCTGGGTTTGGGTGGCTACACGTCAGCCATTCTGGCCAATAATATAGGGATTTCGCCTTGGATCGGCATGTTTTTCGGGGCTGTTGCTTCGGGAATTCTGGGTTTGCTAACCGGAATGCTGACATTGAAACTCAGGGGGCTATTTGCTGCGGTCATGGTATGGTTTATCGGACTGGCACTCATGGGGTTGACGACCAAACTCGTTTGGCTCACCCGCGGTCCGTTGGGATTGCGCTCGCCACGGCTTTTTGATACCAGCTCCAACCTGCCATACTACTATCTAATTCTTCTTTTGATGTTTATCACCTATCTGGTCTGCCGGGGGACAACACGAACAAAAATGGGAATTGCATTCAAAGCCATCGCCCAGAACATGGAAGCCGCCAGGACGTCGGGCATCAACCCGGTTTTTTACCGCATCGCCAACTTCACCACCTCATGTACCCTGGCCGGCTTTTTAGGAGGTTTTTATGCCCATTATTATGGCATCCTGACTCCGGATGTGATGCACACCTCGAAGACGGTCGAAGTCCTGGCGGTTGCGTATATCGGCGGTCGGGGAAGCCTGTGGGGCGGGGCTTTCGTGGCATTTCCGTTTATGATAGCGATGGAAATCATCCGATCATCCCTATCTCACCTGCCGGGATTGAATCTAATAATTTATGGATTATTGCTTATTTTGGTAATGATATATTATCCGGGCGGTTTTGCTCATTTTTACAACACTTATCTTAAAAATCCCAAAAACAGGGCGCTCAACTACTTTATGAGTGGCCGCTGGCAGAGCACTTAATCAACGGTGGCAAACCTTCCTGGGGCGGCGGTGAAAGGCCGGTAATCGAGACAATCAGTTTATGAAGCCCTGCCGACACCCAGCTCCTCGCGAGTGAAACGAATGCTATCGACAACGGCCTGGTACTCGCGGCGCCGGGCTTCATCGCAGGCGTCCGCTCCGGGATCGAATTCCACCTCGATGTTGAGGCGATTCATATTGGGATTGGCTTTGATGATTTGATATGCCTCCCGCATGGGGACATCCCCGCTACCGGTCGCCACCCCGGTGATACGGCAGCCGTATTGATCAAATTCGATGCGGTGGTCAGAAAAATGGTTGGTAAACGATACCGGGGCCAGCTTGCGGATGGCGGTCAGCGGATCTTCTCCCACCATCAACGAATTGTTCGTGTCAACGCAGACCCCCACATACGGATGGTTGACACGATTGATAATCCAGATGACTTCATCACTGAAGGCTTCGGTGTGATTCTCCAAACAGAGCCTGACACCCGCGTTCCGGGCGACGGGAGCAGCGGCAGCTGCTCTTTGGGCGACACCTTCCAGCTGGGGAATTACTTCAGGATGGAAAGCGGAGCCACAAACGGGATGAGGCCGGTGAATGTCCATGCTGATTTTGCCGATATCCGAACCGATCGCTTCCGCAATGGCGATACCCTCTTCCATGGTATGGGTCAGGCGATCGTCGTACTCGGATGCGTCCAATGAAAAATTGTACTCCAGAAATAAATCTCTTTCCTCGGCAGCCCGGCGCACATCCTGCAGGTGGCCGGAATCAGTAGTACCA
>JASFSK010000032.1:0-16371 GCA_050114455.1 Desulfobacterales bacterium
AATGTTAAAATTTATGATATCATCGCAGCCGTATCGTTGCATCTATCCAGTCATGGGGACGGATTCGGGGCCTTTAATTACGGTTGGCAGTATCCGTTTCGTCCCCGAATCAATCGCACTGCGATATATTCCACTTTGGATGAAGTCCTACGCCAGGGCGCGGCGAAAATAGAGAAAAACCTCGGTGAAGAAGGTCTGTTTAAGGATACCATGCGGCCGAGCCGAAGGAGATCCTGGCAGAGTTATTTTCTGGATCAGCCGGCCCTGGGTGGTGAAGTCATGGCCATGACCGGCATCCATGGGTTGACATTTGCGACGACCCATGACGCCCGGGCCATGTGGGGTACGCCGTTTGATACCCCGGAGAAGGTCGACTACGGGTTTGGACTACGACAGGCGGCGCTGGTAGCCGGCCTCATCGAACATTTGGCCGAGACGCCCAAACTGCATGACAACATCTTCCCCAGGGTCGGGATTGCCGAAATAAACGGCAATACCAAATTTTTGCGCCATGGCGAGCTGTTTGCCGACAAACCCGCTCCGGGCACTGTATTGCTGGGTTTTCAGGGTCCGGCGAAGTTTTACGCCATCGTGGATCATATGGGTAAATTTCATTTGCGAGGACTGGCCGATAAAAAACACACGTATCACAAGGTGATTTTTGAGGGCTACAAGTTCGACGAAGCCGGTAAAATCATCTGGGCCATCGACAAAAACCAGACCGGCAAGGATGCTTACCGGACCAAGATGTTTCGGCGACACATGGAAACCGATCTGATTATGTTCGCCTGTCATGGAACCACCCTGTTTAATCTTTTAGAGCCGCGGACCTTTCGTAATTTTCACAAAGGCGCTATCATCGATGGCCGCCGTGAGGCCGACCCTCAACGCTATTGGTTCAGCCGATGGGATACCTGGATTTCATTTTACCGCAACGCCTCCAATATCACGACCGTGTTTCTGGAAACCGGCACGCCGTTGAAACTGACCTTGTCCGATACACCGCTGCGCAAAAAAATGATTCTGATCAACGCCAGCAAGGACAACCCCCAGGGCAACGGCTATATGGTTGAAAAATGGCCCATTATTCACCGGACCGAATTTAAAGTGGCCCGGGACATGTGGATGCTTTTGACCCCACGCATCGAAAATCTCGAAAAACGCGGTATCTTCAACGAACGCATCCGCAGCCTTCAGCAGGAGGGTGAAACCTCGCTCAAAATTGCGCAAAAGGCCCTGGACGACAAGCAATACGGCCGATTTTACGAAGCCACCGCGCGTTCCTGGGCATTGGCCAGCCGGGTTTACGATGATGTCGAAAAAACCCAAAAAGATGTCCTCTACGGGGTGCTGTTTTACATCGCCCTTTTTGTGCCTTTTGCCTTCTGCCTGGAGCGGTTGCTGTTTTCGTATGCCAGCATTTACAAACGTATTATTGCCTTTTGCTCAATCCTAATCCTGCTGATCGCCATTATTTACGCTGTCCATCCGGCCTTTCGATTGGCCTACAGCCCTATGGTGGTCATCTTAGCCTTTTTCATCATGGGTCTTTCGGTGATTGTGACTCTGATCATATTCTTCCGTTTCGAAGAAGAAATGGCCCAGCTCCAGACCCGGGCGCAGTTGGTTCAATCCGGTGAGATCGGCCGCTGGAAAGCCTTTGTGGCTGCCTTTCTGCTGGGTGTCAGCAACCTTCGACGACGACGTTTGCGCACCGCCCTGACCTGTGCCACCTTGATCATCCTGACCTTTACCATCATGAGCTTTACCTCTGCCAAATCCATGCGACGGCACGCCCGCATCCTGTATGCCGACCAGCCGCCTTACCAGGGCTTTTTACTGAAAAATGTCAACTGGAGAAGTTTACCACCGGAAGCCTTCGGCCGCATCGAAAATTCTTTCGGAGTCACAGCGATTGCCGCACCCCGGGTTTGGCTGGAAGATAAGGATCGAACGCGATCGACTCGCATCCCCGTCTATGCCAACGGCAAGGCGTTTGAAGCCCAGGGAATGGTGGGCCTCTCAGACAGTGAGCCATCGGTTTCGGGACTAGATGACATTCTGTTGGCGGGCCGCTGGCTGCGCGCGAACGAACCGCAATCCATACTGATACCCCAGCGGATGGCCGACCAACTGGGTATTGATTATTCCCGGCCGTTAAACCATACGGTCACCCTCTGGGGGATGCCGTTTCAGGTTGTCGGTATATTCTCGGGAAACAAGCTGCAGCAGCGCGTCGATCTGGACGGTGAACCGTTGACGCCGGTGACATTCCCGCGGGAAATGTCATCCGAGTTAACCGAAATAGAAGAAGAAGCCCTGGGGTCCGGCGACGACGTCAGGGAATACCAGAGCCGTTACCAACACATTGCCGGTGATTTGACCCTTATCGTACCTTATCAAACACTTTTGGCCGGAGGAGGCCATTTAAAGGGGGTTGCCGTTCACTCCGCGTCGCAGGACGCCGTTCAAGAGACCGCCCAGAGCCTGGTGGATCGTTTCGGCCTGTCTTTGTTCAGCGGAGAGCCGGACGGGATTTATCTGTATCATGCCAGTGATACGATGAGCTACAGCGGCGTACCCAACATTATCATTCCGCTTGTCATTTCTGTTTTTATCGTTCTCAATACGATGATCAGCAGTGTATATGAACGTAAACGGGAAATCGGGATTTACACCTCGGTGGGTCTGGCGCCGTCGCATGTGTCTTTTTTGTTTGTTGCCGAGGCCATGGCATTTGCGGTGCTAAGCGTGGTGTTCGGTTATCTGTTGGCCCAAACGAGTGCCAAATTTCTGGTTGAAACCGCATTGTGGTCGGGTATCACCGTTAATTATTCTTCGATGGCCGGCGTTCTGGCCATGGTCCTGGTGATCATCGTCGTCTTGGTGTCTGTTATTTACCCATCCAAAGTTGCCGGTGAAATTGCCATTCCGGATGTCAACCGCTCATGGACGCTTCCGGTGGCCCGGGGCAATACGATCGAACTCACATTGCCTTTTCTAATGAACTACAAAGAACACCGCAGCGTCGGAGGCTACCTGTACGATTATTTTGAAGGCCATCGCGATGTTTCCCACGGTATGTTTTCGACTGCCAATATCCAGTTCGGCTTCGTATGTGAGGATCCTCCCGGGTTGACCAAGGAAGCCGACGATTGCCCTGAGGACCAATGTGAATACGACCAATGCCTTCAGATCAAATCACGGGTCTGGCTGGCCCCATTTGATTTTGGGATCATGCAGACCGTGGATTTTATGTTTGAGCCGGCCGAAGATGAAGCCGGATTCTTAGAAATCAGGGTTCAATTGATACGGGAGTCCGGTGAAGCCAACGCCTGGCGCCGGATCAATAAAACCTTTTTACATGAAATACGCCGGCAATTGCTGGTTTGGCGTTCGTTTGACGATCCGACCAAAGAAAAATATGAAAATTTGTTGATGGATGCTGAAAAAATGTTAGGAAACCGTCCCGATCAGGTAGTTGAGGTATGACAGAAAAGCAGAAGCCCACCATTGCAGAATCATCCCCTCGGGAAAATATATCAAAAAGCAATGTTGAGAAGATCCGTTTGCGGGCTATTGTGATCGGATCCTGTTTGGCCCTGCTTATTTGTCTGATTACCCCGTTTAACAATGCCTACCGCCAGGGAACACCTTTGGGCGGGGGGCATTTCCCGCTGGCACCTTTTTATTTTCTTGTTTGGATGATGCTCATCACAGCGTTCATCCGTTGGATATTCAAGGGCCGCAACCTGATTTCCGGAAAAGAGCTGCTGGTATCGTGGGCTTTGATGGTCTTGCTGTCCGGTATTGCCTGGACCGGTTTGGCCCGTACTTTTTTTATCAACACAACAGCGCCCTATCACTTTGCCACCGTTGAAAATCGTTGGGCGGAGGTGCTTCATCCCCTTTTGCCCCAGAGCTGGTATCCCCAGAGCCAAGAAACCATCACCAATTTTTACAACGGGATTTCGGGCGGAAGATCGATGGGATGGTTTGAGGTGTTGAAATCGATACCCTGGGACAGTTGGGTGGGGCCACTTTTTGGCTGGACGGGATTCATCCTGCTTTGCTATTTGGTGATGATATGCATCATCAATTTGCTCAGCAAACAACCACTTTACAATGAACGGATGAATTTTCCCCTGCTGAGGGTTCCCCTTTTAATGCAAGAGGCCTTGGACAGGAATGAATTCGGACGTTTTATCACCAATCGATTTTTAATTATCGGATTTTTCATACCCGTTTGTCTGCATCTGATCAATGGACTCAGCTTCTACAACCCCTCGGTGCCTTCGATTCCCACCCTGATTTTAGCCGGGAAGTATTTCCCCAAAGTCGGGCTTTTCTCTGGCTTTATCAAGCTTAAAATTTATATTTACCCCGCATTTATCGGTTTTGCATTCTTAACATCAAAGCAGATATCCTTTTCCTTCTGGTTTTTCTATCTTGCGGGCACATTATTAATCGGATTGCTGAGTGTCTTGGGCATTAATATACCTGCCGCGGCTTTGGGGGTGACCTTCGGACCGGTTATCTCGCGGCCGGAAGAAACCCAAATGATAGGCGCTTATCTGGTGTTTTTCGTATTTCTTGCCTGGCTGGCGAGATTTCATTTTCTCGATACCGTTTTAAAGGGTTTCGGTGCCCGCAAAGAAGAAAATTTAGCTACTGAATGGTTCTCCATACGGATATCTTTCTGGGGATTTGTCATCGGAGGGATTGCCATCGTCATCTGGTGTCATTATTTCGGAATACCTTTTTTATTCTCCTTCCTGGTGGTGGGGGCCTTTTTTCTGTTTACCCTGGTGGCCACCCGGGTTATTTGTCAGGGAGGAATCGCCTATTTTACCCTTACTGCGGCCCCCATTGACGGCCTGATGGCATTCTGTAACTCCAATTTGTTTACCAATACCGGAATATTGGTGGCCGGAGTTGTCCAGAAAGTGCTTTTTGTTGATTTACGCGAATCTCTCATGCCATCGCTGCTCCATGCTCGCAAAGTCACGGAAAAAGTTTCCAATAATCGGTGGATCTTCCTGACCATTTGTATCGTTTTGGTAATGGGTGTTGCCCTGTCCTTTTTAGCCATGCTGGCTCTTTGCTATAAATTTGGTGTCCGGGAACTCCAGTTTGACTGGGCTACACGGACAACAGTTGCGGTTTACGATAACATCTACAGTCTGATCGAATCACCGCAGTCCCCCGATAAATGGGTGATGATATTCACCTTTGTCGGAGCGCTGGTAATGCTGGTTCTGGTGATCTGCTATCACCGCTTTTACTGGTGGCCGATTCATCCCATTGGCTACCTCACCGCTTACAGTTCAGCGATGTGGTATTTGTGGTTTAGTTTTTTAGTCGGGTGGGCCTGCAATGCCCTTTGCATGCGTTATGGGGGCGTCGTGTTATTTAAAAAAATGCGTAATTTTTTTATTGGATTGATTATCGGTGATTTTTTTATGGCCGGCACCTGGGCGATATATGGATTGTTCAGTTACTCGAGTTATCTGGTGCTGCCGGACTAACTGGCAGAGAGCAGAGAGCAGAGGGCAAAGAGCAGAGAGCAAAGTGCATAGGGCAAAGAGCAAAGTGCATAGGGCAAAGAGCAAAGTGCATAGGGCAAAGTGCAGAGGGCAATGAGCATGGGGCATGGGGCAAAGAGCAGAGGGCAAAGAGCATGGGGGCAGGGGAAAACCGCAAAAAGCCGGGAAGCGCGGCAGCGCAGGGAGGTTGTAAAGCTCTGTGGCTAAAATCTCAGAGCTGAAAGCTTAAAAGGGAGCCCTTCGACAGTTGAAGGCGAATTGACATAATACATCGTTCATGAGGCTTGTGGTCAGAATGTGTGAAGGCATAGTGTAACCCAGAAGCTCTATGCGCTATGCTCCATGCCCTCTGCTCTCTGCATTCTGGAAAAGGATTGAAATGCGAATATTCACAACAGATGGGAAATAGAGCGGCAGCAATTGGATTACAGATATGTACGAAGACAAAGAACTCCAGGAGTATAGGGATCTTCTAGAAACCCCGGATCATTTCGAGGAGGGATTTGATTGGAAGACTGTTGTGGGGGCGATCTTTATCGGCTTTCTCATGATGCCCGGCAGCATGTATCTTCAATTGGTCATCGGTACCGGTATCGGGCCCGCTGCCCGATGGGTGACCATCATCCTGTTTGCCGAACTTGCCAAACGCTCTTACAGTGAGTTGAAACAGCAGGAAATATTTTTACTTTACTATATGGCCGGAGCAGCACTGGCGACACCGTTTCAGGGACTTTTATGGAGCCAGTATCTCGTTCAATCGGATGCTGCCAGAATGTTGGGGCTGGTAGAGTTTATTCCCGACTGGGTAGCGCCCAACCCGGATTCCTCTTCCCTGGTGGAACGTACATTTTTCCACCGCGATTGGATGATCCCCATTCTCTTATTGATTGGGACTCAGATTATCCAGCGAATCGATCAATTTGGTTTGGGATATGTCTTCTACCGCATTACTTCCGATGTGGAAAAGCTTCCTTTTCCCATGGCTCCGGTAGCAGCCCTGGGAACCATGGCACTGGCTGAATCAACAGAAGATAAGAAAAAAAGCTGGAAATGGCGCATATTTTCCATTGGCGGCGTTATCGGACTTGCGTTTGGCGGTATCTATGTTTTACTGCCTACGGTATCCGGTCTTTTTCTGATGGAACCTATTCGACTCATTCCCATTCCCTGGGTTGAGCTTACCGGCCACACGGAAGAAATTTTGCCGGCGGTAGCTACCGGGATCCAATTTGACCTTGGTCTGCTTTTCATTGGGATGGTCCTGCCGTTTTGGGCGGTCATGGGCGGCCTCGTTGGCCTTATTATCACCATCATTGCCAATCCTGTCCTATATCATCACGGCATTCTCAACCGTTGGCATCCGGGTATGAAGACGGTTGATACCATTTTTGCCAACAATTTTGATTTTTACCTGAGTTTTGGTATCGGCCTGGGCCTGGCCATCGCCTTGATTGGCATCTGGCATGTCGTCCGATCCTTCGGTAAAAGCAGTGCCGGTCAGAGAGGCAGCCTGAAAGATCTGTTCCGGCCGCCGCCGGGCCGGGGGGATTTTAATTTCTGGATTGCCGTCGGCATTTATGTTTTTTCCACGACTTCTTATGTGCTGCTCTGTGTATGGCTGGTTCCTAATTTCCCGGTGATGTTTTTCCTTGCCTACGGATTTATTTACACCCCGCTGGTTTCATATATTACCGCACGTATGGAGGGTATTGCCGGACAATTCGTGAGCTTGCCCCTGGTTCGGGAAGCCAGCTTCATTGCCGGCGCCAAGTATTTCGGTTATCAAGGTATCGAGATATGGTATGCCCCCATTCCGATCCATAATTACGGCGAAGCCACGGTAAAATTTCGCGAAATCGAGCTGACCGGCACCAGCATCCGTGGCATCATCAAATCTGAAATCGTGGTATTTCCTATCGTGATGGTTGCCAGCCTGTTGTTTTCCCAGTTCATCTGGCGGCTAGCGCCAATCCCTTCCAGCGCCTACCCATATGCTCAGGAATTGTGGCATTTGCAGGCCCTGAATACCTTGTTGATGCAAACTTCCACTCTGGAAGGAAATTCCTTATTTTATCAAGCTCTGAGTTGGATTTATGTGTTGGCAGGCATCGGACTGGGAGTGGTTACCTATGGCATTTTAACCCTGTTCGGCCTGCCAATTATGCTGGTGTACGGCATGGTGCGCGGTCTGGGTCAAAGCACCCCCCATGGGCTGATTCTGGAAGTCGTGGGGGCGTTGCTGGGGCGTTTCTTTTTCATGAAACGCTATGGTGCCATGTGGCGACAGTATGCTCCGGTGCTCCTGGCAGGTTTTTCCTGCGGCATGGGACTGACCGGCATGTTTGCGATGGGTGTCACCCTCATTCTCAAATCCCTGGGTCGACTGGCATATTGAGCGAATGACGAATAAAGATTGACGATTGACGAATGATGAAATGAGGAATACTATCATTGTGAGCGGATAGAATACCTTTAATTCGTCATTCGTCAATCCTCAATCGTCAATCCTCACTGGGAAATGCATATGAAAATAAGACTCGCATTTATTACAATCATGGCATTTTTATGGGTCACCGGTATTTGTCTGGCGGGCGAAGCGCCCCATCAGGTCAGTGTGTTCGTTTTGAACCGGGATATTGCTGATTTCAAGGACTATATCATCATGGAAACGGCATTGCCGATCCGATATATGGAGAACATTGAGGAGGTGGAGATAAAGCCCATCAAAGGCCTGAAAAGCGGTTTGATTGCTTTTGCCACCTGCACGGCGCCGGGACATATCGTCAGGATTAAATTGAAATATCGAGATTCGAGTAAAAAATTTTTTGAAAATCTTCTCAAACAGATCAAAAAGAAATACGGTGAACCCGACGATTACCGCGGTGATCCTTTTCACATTCTGATTGCCTGGAAATGGTCTTTCAGCGACAAGGACGGCAATCGGATCAGCCTGACCCTGCAGCACAACGCTCAGGATGCCGATGAAAAAATGGGTAATGCAATAAAGCTTACGATGATCAACCTGATCGAGGCAGATCAACGCTGCTATAACGAAAAAGCTCTCGATCATCGCGAAAAACTGCGGCAGCGGGATCGGAAAGTGATCGATCCGGGCTTGACCGGATGGGACCTTTATATGCCGCGGTGATATTGGTCTGAGAGGTGGTGAAAATTAGATTTGACACAACTCTTGTCTTTGCCCTGTTCAGGATACTGGTTTCTGGATGCTCGCTAAAAGAGCGGACTCGGCCCTGTTAATCCAGTATCGATCATCTTGCATCTTGGCCGATGACTGGCGCAAACCTCTGGTCCAGTTAATCCGGCTCAATTGTGTCCGTGTCAATGAGACCTGTAGTTAAAAATTTGACTGAAAAATGGAAAGAAGTCGCATGGAACGGGGTTCGATTTAAAACACCTCTCAAATGGGAAATCGTTCAAATCGGCACTCGCCACTTGGTACTTGAAAATGAGATGGTTCCGGTCATGGAGGTGAAATGGGGGCCGGTGAGGGGGCGCTTCTCCCACAAGGCGCATCTTAAACGCCTGGCAGCTTTTCATTCTAAAAGTGTAAAAGGAAGCATCGCCGAATGGTTCCTGCCGCCGCACTGGCAGACTGCCCTGTCGGGTTTTGAGACCAGCGGTTTTGTATGGCAGGGGGAAGCTGCCATCGGCAGAGGCGCTATTTTATTTTGCCCGGTTTGTCGTAATGCTGCACTCATCCAATTTTTCCGCTATAGTTCCTCCGACCAGGAAAAAACGGTGGTAGCGGTACTGAATTCATTCCGCGACCACCGACAAGACGGCCTGTTGCGGTGGTCCGTTTTTGACATTTGTGCAACCCTTCCGGAGGCTCTCAAGCTGACAAAATTCAGCTTTGATGCCGGCAAATTCTCCCTTGGATTTGCCCATGGCAAACAGTCCACCTATCTTCACCGCTGGGCACCGGCGGCTGCTCTTTTAAACCGGGGAGATCTGTCCGCTTTTGCCCAAAAAGTTCCTGAATTTTCCGCCGGCCAACCAAGATCTCAGGTTATCGACGGCTACGACGCTTTGGACTGGTGTGTATCACCGGCAAGCGATTGGCAGCGCAGGATGAGCCGATTCAAGCCAAATCCCTCATTTTTCTGGTATCGCATCTGGCATGTAACAGAAAAAAACAGGATACTCGGTATCCGGTCCGAATCCAAGTACCCACTTGATGCTCAATTGCTGGATCAGGTTTTTTCAGATTATGAAAGTATTTAGAAAAAAGACGAAAGAAAATCCGCTATCCCGCCGCGAGGCCCTTGAACATACTCCTGTAAGAAGCCGCCAAATTTCAGAGACTCGACTGGATTCCGGTGAAGTCGTCATTGAATATCCACTGATCGTCAGGCCGTGGATGGCCGCTTTGGCCGGACGTCTGGGAGCGCATCAAGCCAAACAAATGAAAAAGCTACAGTTGGATGCACTGGGAACATCTGTCTGGGACCTGGTGGATGGCAAGCGTTCCGTACGCACAATTATTCAGATATTCGCAAAAGCTCATTGTCTTGGAAACAGGGAGGCCGAAATTTCCGTCACCAATTTTCTTCGCCAGCTCGGGCAGCGCGGTCTCCTTGGTTTGGGTTGAAACGGGTCGCCCTCCTCATTCGGAATTCAAGACCGGAAACAAAAATGTCACCAAGGCACTCAGACACAAACGGGGACCTTTGATTACTCGTATTCTTTTGGTGTCTTGATGTCTTGGCGGCGGTAGAGTTATGCGCTAAAAAGGCACAATGTTCGCAGGCAAGGGCTTAAAACGATTTGATCGCATCGTCCATGTTGGCAACGATGGGCAAAAAAGAGTCAAACCCGGCAATCTCAAAGACTTCCTTGACATAATCCTGCATGGAACAAAGCATGATCCGACCGTCTTCGCGTTTGATGGCTTTGGTGGCTTTTAAAATCACGCGTAATCCGGCACTTGAGATATAGTCAAGATCCTTGAAATCAACGACCATTGTTTTTGATCCATCTGAAATTGCCTGAAAAAGCTTTTGTTCAAAACCCTGTGACGTATTTGAATCCAGGCGACCGTTGAGTTTAAAGATATTTATGCCACCCTGTTTTTCCTCAATAATTTCCATTTACCATCCTCCCAGTTGGTGTATATTTCCAGAATCATTTGGTGCAATTCATTTATACTTTAACATTTGGTTTTGACGGGGCGTTTTTTCAATTTTAAAACGTTTTTATTTTCGTATCTTTCGTAACAAATATCATCCATCAATTTTCTGATAATGTGAATCCCCAGTCCGCCGATTTTACATTCCTCGATAGAGCAAGACAAATCGGGGGTTTCAAATTCGACGGGATTAAACGGCTTACCGTCGTCTTCAATACACAGGCAAAGCCCTTCATTGTCCGGTGTCATCGTCACTTTGATTGTATGCTCACAGTCATCATCAAATCCATAAGAGATGATATTGGTAAAGAGCTCATCCAGAACCAGGTTGACTTCGAATACCAATTTTTTTGAAAGCCCTGTTTTTTGGCCGAACGTCTCCAGGTGTCTGCACAATTTATCCAGTTCGGACAAATTACTTTTGAGTTGAAATGAATACTCTTTTTGAGCCATGAATGGTCACCTATGAACTTCGACCTAGATCAGCGTAACCCCCAACCTGCTCATGCACGCTCCGCACTGGTCTCCACGATCAGCGAGAAACCGATCTTCCCAGGTATCAATGTTTTGGGCCACCGCATTGCAAATCCTGACCAGTAAATTCGGAAATTGCTCCATTGTCTTTAAGAACTTGCCCCGATTTAATACCAGACAGGTCGTGTCTGCGACTGATTTAAGAGAAAACAAACGGCGAGTCTCTCCCAACAACGTTAGGCCGCCTAAAAATTCCCCGGCTGCATAGTCTCGGATTTCAGTCGTACTCCCGTTGTCCGTGCGTAACAGTTTGGCCTGTCCTTCGAGAATGTAGAATGCCTGACCGTCGTCTTCGTCCTGACGGAAAATATGCTCACCTTGTTTGAATTTTTCTCTGGTACAAAGATACGCGAAAATTTTAAGGGTTTCAAGAGGTAGTCCTGAGAAAAAATAAGTTTGTCTTAAAATCTCCAGATTCTCCTGAAATTCACTTGAAGGCGCCATGTTATTTTTTTCCAACGAGCTCATACAACATTCCTTTCCGGGCCATCAATTCATCGTATGTGCCCGTTTCAAGAATTTTTCCGGCTTTCATGACCGCCACCTTATCGTAATTTTTTATGGTGTCTAACCGGTGTACGACGGATATCACTGTGTTTTTCTTTTTCCAGCGGGTTTCCAGCAGGTTCTGAATACGGGTTTGGGACTTGTTGTCCAAGGCCGAGGTCGCTTCATCCATTATCAATATATTCGGTGATTTGAGGAATATTCGGGCAATGGCCAGCTTTTGCTGCTGTCCGCCAGACAGTTTGTCTCCTTTGGTGCCAACCTGGTAATGCATTCCGATTTCTATGATGGTTTCCAAAAGATCTTCTTCGATCAGCAGTTGAATGATGCTCTGGTTGATCCGTTCCTGAGCCTGGGGGTTGGCGATTTTGGTCTTGCCGAAAAAGATATTGTTCAAAATGGTTTGAGAATAAATGTATTGTGACATTTCAACAAAGGTAATCGCATCCGGATCATCCGTGGTGATTTTTTCACGAAACAGGGCGCGCCCCTCAAGAATCAATGTTTCCAGCATTTCCGGCAGGACCGCCATTTTGTGAACGCCGGGCGTGAATCGCAATGCCAGCTCCAGCAGCTTATGACGATCTTCACTGGCCAGCTCGTGCAATTTCTTTTTTTTGAGCTGCTCCACCAGGATCTTAAAATCTTCCAACTCCTCAGCGTTAATGGGGCTTTGTTCAAAAAACACCGTGTCGGGCGGCAAATTTCCCAAAATGTCGACTGTTTGCCGGCACAGATTGGCTCCCAGGCTCAACAGCGGCCTGGTTAAATCCGCTGTTTTTAGAAAACTGAGAAAATATTCATTATGGCATAAATTTACATCGGTAAATTCCGCTTTGTTGGCGGTACCGAATATCAAATTCTCAGAGACGCTGGAATAGTACAGATATTGATTTTCATCATAAAATTCAACATAATCAGCCAGTTCTTCGCCGAAATCCTGCTGGAAGTTCTTGCGGACCCGAATGATCATGCTAACCAGCTCTTCACTTTTGCCGTGGGCTAAAATCGCGTTCAGACCAAATCGCAAAACATCCGCAAAAATACCGGTCTGGTGAAGAACTGCAATGATGTCATCAAGGGTGGGCATGTCGCCATTTTTTCCCAGGCCGTTATCGTCGATTTGGGCCTTGGTGGAATAAAGAATATTTTCCTCGATGGTTCCATCGAAAATAAAAGGGTTCTGGGCGACGAAGCCTATGTTATTGATCATATCTTTTTTGGTTAGACCGGAAATTTCGTGATCGCCGATCATGATACTGCCGCCGGTGTATTTGTACAGTTGACCGATGCACAATGCCAATGTACTTTTGCCGCTGCCGGAAAAACCCACCAGAGCCAGATGTTCACCTGGCTTTAAGGATAAATTGATGCCATCCAGCAGGTGTATGCCCGTGTCGGTCGTAAATGACAAATCATTCACCTCCACGCTGCCTGCGAGTTGCAGGGGCGCCCGGTCTTTGGGCTCAATCTCATGCTCCGGTTCAACATCGAAATATCGCATGGTTTTATCATAATTAATGCGGCCGTCCTGATAGACTTGATAAAATTCAATCAGATCTTTCCAGGGATCAAACAGTCTTTCCTGGGCCGACAAAAATGCAACCAGAGCACCCAGCTCCAGTTGGCCTTTGATGGCCAAATAACCACCCAGAAGAAACACCAAAAAGGGTCCCAAACCGGTAAAAAATCCATTGGATGTTTTGACTGCGAACCGGTAAAGGCTCCAAACGATCCTTATTTTCAGCAATCTATCCACCAGGGCGTCATACTTTCGGTTCTCTAGGCGATAAGAGCCGTTCCCGTGGATTTCATGAATTCCGGAAATGGACTCTGCGACCCGGGCCGAAAATTCTCTGGCTGCATCGACCCGTTTTTTATTGGCTTTGTTAACGCCTCTTTGAAGCAGCGGTACCAGAAATACGATGATTGGATAAATGCTCAAAGATACCGCCGCCAACAGGGGATTCAAGAAAAACAGATATACGGCAAAAGCCACCAATGTCAGAATGTTGGTTGCAGGAGAAGCAATCGCCATCCCGACAAAGTTTCCCGGCAACGTTAATTCCGAGCCCAAAGCATTGACCACGGTTCCGGGCTGGGTTTTTCTAAAAAAATTAAGCGGCAGCGTCAAAATGTGATGATACAGGTCTTTGCGCATGCGAGCGGTTGTGCGCTGGGTGATCAGGGTTTGGATAATATTGGTCAGATATTTGAGTGCGCTGAAAAAAAACACTGCAGACAGATAATATCCGCTATACAGCAGCAGTTTATCAATGTTTCTTAGATTGATGGCTTCATTGATGATGCGTTTTTGCATCTCCAGCGGTAGCACCCGGACAAAAACCATCACGGCAATGATTAACAAAAGCAACAGCTGAAGCTTAATGTTTCCGGCCAATATCCAGGAAAACAATGACCGTTTGATGATGGGGATTTCCGCTTTTGACATATTAAAATCCTCTTTTCTCTGAGAGAGATCAAGTAAACAGAAAAATAGCGAGACCTATCTATCCTTTTAGGGCGCGTTC
This sequence comes from Desulfobacterales bacterium, assembly GCA_050114455.1. GTDB lineage: Bacteria > Desulfobacterota > Desulfobacteria > Desulfobacterales > JAFDCJ01 > JAFDCJ01. The sequence goes on from JASFSK010000032.1 coordinate 14,268, forward strand.
CCCTGAAGCTTGCTTCGGTTAGGTGGGTGTTTCCGGGAGATACCCCAAAGGCCCTGCGGTAGGGCAGTTGGTTTCGAAATTATTGCATTTCTTTTACAACTTATGAGACCTCTTTGACAAGGATAAATTTGTTTGAAGGCGTTTGAGTGGTTTTTTGCCAATAATCGTTTCGCCTCTGAACAAATTTTATGATTATGGGCCGGCAGGGGTCTTGGCGGCTGAGACGGCATCCGATCGATGGCCTGCCCGCTGAACAATGCGCCGACCCCCCCGCGTCTTTGATTCTGTTCCAAAAGTGAGCATTGACAATCAAATCCGCATGCGATATCAAGCTGCCATCATCTATCGCTACATCTCCTTTGATTGAGACTCACACTAAAAAGCTTCAATAAAATGATGCCCCGCTCACCTGAACCGATTTCAGTCGTCTTAATTGCTTTGTACCGCTATCAAAACTTTCCTGTACGGACGATGCACGCATTGTTGGAAAAAATCGACGGGGTTCAGCCCCATAGTATTTTTTTTAAGAATTTTTATACGAATGCGGTAACCCCCCCAACTGCCAGAGAAGAAACGTTACTGCGTGAGTTGATAGTCGAGCTAAATCCAAAAATTGTTGGCATCAGCGTATATTCACCTTTCGTCTCGACTGCCATACGGATATCCAATATCGTTAAATACGACTCTTCGGCACTGGTGGTTTGGGGGGGGATTCATCCGACATTGTCTCCGCAACACGCCATTAGGGAAGCCGACATCCTATGTATCGGTGAAGGCGAAGGGGCGCTCACCGATCTGGTGGTATCACTGCGGGATGGAAACGGATATCATCACATTGATAACTTGTGGGTAAAAAAGGACGCAGCTGTTATCAAAAATCCCATGAGGCCATTGATACAGGATCTGGATTCGCTTCCTTACCCGGCCTATGCAAGGGATACCTTCCATTTTATCGCTAACGACTCCGTCACCATAACCGATCCGGCTCTTTTAAACCCCATTCTTTCGATAATGCCCGCCCGCGGCTGTCAATTTGCATGTTCGTATTGTGTCAACAGCCTATTGCGGCCGATGTATAAAAATCTTGGACCCTACGGCCGCAGAAGATCGGTTCGTAACATTATCGACGAAATGAAACAAATTTTGTCAATCCCGGCAAATAAGAAAGAAATAGTTGAATTCCACGATGAAAATTTCGGGACCGATGAACGCTGGCTGAAGGAGTTCGAGCAGTTTTACCCAGCGGAGATTGGATTGCCGTTTAAAATTCAGTACAATCCGGTGCTGATAAAAGCGTCAACCATCGGCAAACTGGAAAAATGCGGCCTTCGCCGGCTAAAGTTCGGTATAGAATCAGGTACAGACCAAATCCGCAATCAGATTTTCGCCCGGCGGGGGAAAAATAAAGATATTATAAACCTCATCAAAGGAGCATCCGAGTATGAGGTTAAACTCAGATATGATTTAATCCTCGATAACCCTTATGATACGGCGGAATCCCTGAAAGAGACAATTCGCTTTATACTGCAACTTCCCAAACCGCGCTGGTTCAACCTGTTTTCACTTCAGTATTTTCCCGACTATCCGCTCACCCGCAAAGCATTGCAAGACGGTCACATTGCTGAAAAAGATGCAAGCCTGGATACCCTGGAGATGAGAATGGCTCGTAACTGGGGCTATGTGCCCAAGTTCTTCCCATTTACCCTAAGGCAAATCTTTCAAAATATCATTTGGTTGATGGCCTACCGGGATCCGGACGATGAAGCCATTGAGGAAGCCATCCGTGTCTCTTCTTTGCGCTCCAAATTTATATTGATAGTCTTAAATTTGAAATCTATATTCTGGGGCAAAATAAACACCTTCAAAAGATTGATGTACAAAAAAATCTACTAGTACGCCAATTGAATCCACAGATTTCGCAGATTACACGGATTGCATGAAACAGCTTAAGGGCGATGCGAAATCTGCCCGGGTATGATTCCCCGCAGCTTGCTGCGATAAAACGAATTTTACATTTATTGATACTCCGCGGCTTGCCGCGGGGAGATTCATCCGATTTCGGATGTGCCCCCCCATCATAATTTTGCCGATCGTTTTTGTGCTT
>JASFSK010000033.1:0-16122 GCA_050114455.1 Desulfobacterales bacterium
TATTAAATCAATTTAAAACTTCAATATAAAGAAGGTGAATATGAACTTAGAACACACTTATGCCAATTATGTTAACGATGAAGGGGTGGCCAAAATCCAGGCCCTCGAAAAAGAGACCGGCACGCGCCTAATGGCCTATGCCACCCCATCGGTAGCGGCCGATCTCACCGCCGAACAGCTCAAGAAAATTGAGGAGCTTGAGAAAAAACTGTGCGTTCGCCTTGTTGCCTACAAGACCCACTAGTTTACATGGCTAGCGCTGGCGAACCAAACAACCACTCTTTTTAGCCGGGGGGAGAGATACTATTATATCGTGCTCCCCCATGATCATTCAGTTAACTGAAACCGAATCGGCACACTAACCCACATTTTTGCAGTTTGTCCATTCCTGGTTCCCGGCTCAAACAACCACTTTCGGACCGATGTCAAGGCCGACCGGTCCAGACTTTCATAGCCGCTGGATTTAAATACTTTTAAATCCCTGACATTGCCTTTTTCATCTACCAGTACCTCGAGGATCACATTGCCTTGATACCCTTTGCGGCGCGCCCGCCGGGGATAATTTGGCGTGGGATTTTTACGGTACAAGGGTTTGGCCATAACCAGGCCCGCATTTGCTGAAGGGTCTCCTCTGGTTGCCAGGGTGACCGATTCTTTTGATAGGAAAAGAAGGGACGCCCCTGCCAAGGCGCACCCTTCTTATCCAATGTGGGTGCAGGTTTTGCGCACTAACCGGTATTCAGATTGCAAATAAAAAAGCCCTTCAAGCAATAAAATTTCGGCTGAGATACGGATGCTCAAGACTGCTCATCAACACTGAAATGATTCCACAATGTTCAGATAATGATGACTGGTTGATTAGTTGATTGGTTAAGTGGTTATAAGGCTGGCTTTCGAGAAAAATTTAGGAAAAAGGTGGGCTGAACGGTGAACCTTGAACCTCTAAACGCTCACCTAATCCTAATCCTTTCGAAACTTATCCGGTACCACCGTCACCCGCGGTAGATTCCCCAGGGGGCTTTCATCCACCAGCAACATACAGCCATAGGCTTTTTCCAATGTTTCGAAATTTAAAATCTGATGGGGCGATCCCATTTGCACGCGTTGACCGTTTCTCATCAATAACAACTGGTCAGCATACATGGCTGCCAGATTGATGTCATGGGATACCATAACGACGGTTACCCCTTTTTCCGTTTTCAGTCGTTCCATCAGATCCATGATGCGGACCTGATGCGCCAGATCCAAAGAGGCGGTGGGTTCATCTAAAAGCAGCATTTTAGGTTCCTGGCAGATTGCGCGTGCAATAAACACCCGTTGTTGTTCGCCGCCACTTAACTGATCCAATTTGCGGTCGGCAAGCTGCGCCACCTGTGTGAAGTTCATTGCCTGTTGAGAGATGAAATGATCTTTGTCCGTTTCAATACCCAGAGTACTGTTATAGGGGGCTCGACCCATTAAGACCAATTCGGCAACCGTAAAGGGAAAATCGCCCGGTAAACCCTGGGGGACGAAGGCAATCGATCGGGCGAATTCTTTCCGCTTATAGCTGGACATTCTGCGGTCGAAGATCTCTATTTGACCACTCTGGGACTTGAGGATTCCAGCGATCGAGCGCATTAAGGTGGTTTTACCGGATCCATTGGGGCCGATGATGATGAAAAAATCACCCTCGGTTACTGTAAATGTGAGATCCCGCAGAACCGGGCGGTTGCCAAATGAATGACTCAGACTGTTTGTCCTGATTGCCGTTTTCATCGCCTGGATTTTTTCAATAGATAAATAAACAACGGCGCACCGACCAATGCCGTGATGACGCCCGGAGGCATTTCCCCCTGTGCCGGCAAGGTCCTGGCCAGCAGATCGCAGGCGGCCAGAAAAGCACCGCCGCCGAGGATGCAGGCCGGAACCAGTACCCTGTGGTCGGAACCCCATATAAGTCTCAAAAGATGGGGCATTACCAGGCCGATAAACCCTAAAAGACCGCAATAGCTGACGGTTGCACTCACCATGAAAGAAGCGGTTATCATCAAGGTAAGGCTGACCAGCTTGATATTAACCCCCATGGTAAGCGCCAGCTCTTTACCCATTAAAAGCAGGTTCATGCTGTGGGAGAGCCAGAAAATCAAAATAAAACAGGGAAACAGCATGGCAGCCAGAATGCCGACTTGCTGCATGGTTGCAATTGACAGATCGCCCATCAGCCAAAATAGAATGTTATGAAGACGTGCGTCCTGGGCCAGCGACATTAAAAACAGAATCACCGCCGAGCAAAATGCGTTTACCATCACACCGGATAATAGCAGGGATTCTTTTCTTAAAATGGATTGGCCGGTAGTCATGACCAAGAGTAACCCCAGTGTGGCCAGGCTGCCGACAAAAGCGGTCAGGCTCACACCGGGAAATCGGGATAGTCCCAAAAGAATGCCGACAATGGCACCGATGGCAGACCCGCCTGAAATTCCCAGAATATAGGGTTCTGCCAACGGATTTCTAAGAAGTGCCTGGAAAACCAATCCGCCCAGGGATAGTGTGGCGCCGACCAAAGCAGCCAACAGCACGCGTGGAAATCGGATCTGCCATATGATCGTTTGAATCATGGACTGATCGCGCTCTTGATCAAACAATGCATTTATGGTCTGAGACACACCGCCGGTGGGTCCGAAGGAAAGCCCAAAAAGAATGGCAAACACCAGCACTACGGTCAAAATCAATGAAATTGTCAAGATACGCCAGATAATATGCGATCGAGCCAATCTCATTGATTTTGCTCAAATGATTCGGGATGGATCAATTCAACGAGAAGTTCCAGGCCGTTTATCAATCTTGGTGATGGCCGGTTGAAGACGTCCGAATCCACCAGAAAAATAGATTGGTTTCGAGCCGCCGGTAGGTTTGACCATTGACGCCAGTCTTTTTTGACTTTCTCAAAATCGGCTTGCCTTGCCATGGAGGTGATGATGATGATCTCTGGAGAAAGGGCCAGAACCTGCTCGCGGCTGTAGCGTGGATAGGCGGCGGAACCGGCGGCCACATTGATGCCCCCGGCTTTGACAATAAGGTCATGAACAAAGGTTTTGGGGCCAACAGATATGATCGGAGAAATCCCGATTTGGATAAACACCCGAGGTCGCTTTTCGGTCTGCGCCGCAATCTTCATGACCCGTTGAAGCCTGTTACCCATCGTCTTTGCCAGCAGGTTGGCGCGTTCAGCAGCATTCAGCAATTGACCAATTTCTAAAATGGTCTCAATCACAGTGTCCAGGTTTCGGGGATCGACCACATAGACGGGAATTTTCATTGACTGCAAGCGAGCCACGATTTCTTTGGGGTTGCCGTCTTTGGTGGCAATACACAGATCCGGATCTAACGCCACAATCCGCTCGAGATCCAGGCGGATGTAAGAACCTACCTTGGGTAACGCCAGCGCCTCTGGCGGATAGTTGCTGAATTGCGTCACCCCCTTGAGACGGTGAGCCTGATTGAGCTGAAAAATAATTTCGGTAATACTGGGGGCCAGTGCCACGATTCGTTTGGGCTCATCCGGTACATCGACGTTTCTTCCCAGTTGATCCTTTACTGTTTTGGCCGCAGCCGACATGCACGACAACAGAATCAATGCAACCAAGACCGCTATCAAATTTTTCAGGTACATTTTAATTCCATAAAAAAAACATTGACAAAAAGGATGCAGGAAAATGTCGAGAAAACGGTAATATCCAATGATTGGGTTGCCATGTCAACCCTTGTTTACGGCAAATCCGGCCAGGTGGCTGACCCAAATTTATCTATCAATTCAACAATAGAATTAAATTGAATTTATGGTCATTCAAAATGGCTCAGCGGTCCTCCCAGGTGATCGACCCATATGTCTACGAAAACATCAAATTCAGCAGTTCCTTTCAGGATGGGAACGCATTCGATGCCCGCTTTGGTCAAAATCGATTTCCAGGAATCGTCTTCATCACCGGCCATGTCATTTTTGGCGTGATCACCTGCCACTGACATAAACGGCATCAAATAGGCTTTCTTGATTTTATTTTTAAGCAACAACTCCTTGACCAGATCAACTTCAGGGTAGCCTTCAACCGTGCCTACAAAAATATTGGGATCTTTGAGTTGGAGTTGAAACATGAGGGCTGCGTAAAACGCATTGGACGGGTGGTGGGTGCCGTGGCCCATCAATACAACGGCTTCGTCTTGCTTGCGCTCTTTGGGGATCGTTTCTAAGATCGCATCCACCGTGCGTTCCATATCCTTTTGGGTGGCCAATAACGGATAACCGAGTATAATCCGCTCAAATCCACGCATAATGCTGTAAGCGCCCACCGTTCGCCGCAAATCATGGTATTCGCTCCCGCCGATGGTGTGCAAGGTTTGAACGGCAACATGGGTAAATTTTTCATCCATCATTTTGGCAAGTGCGACTTCAGGTGAATCTAATAGTTTGCCCTGTTTTGCCAGTTTGTCTCGGATGATAACGGAGGTATAGGCCCAATGCACAGGAATGCCGGGATAGGCACTTTTGACCTTTTTGTCGATGTTTTCAAAAGATACCTGGGCACTGTCTTCACTGGATCCGAATGCCACCAGTAAAATTCCGACTTTTTTGGGTGCTTTGTGGCCATGACCACCCGCGGCCAAGACATTTGTGCACAACCAGATACTTGCAACGATAGCCATTGTAAAAATCATACATTTATTTTTCATCTATGCAATCTCCTTGCAGGTTATATTTTTGATTACAATCTAAAATTTTGACCCAGTTTGGTCAAAAATAAATTACCAACGGTTCGTGATCATATGTCCATATGGTCCCAGCCTCACCTCATCTTTTTGACAGTTGTCTCGTTGCACCTCCTTTCAGATTAACCTGTGAAATCCCAATTGGAATATATCTCTTCGTTCAGAATGGATATTTTCCAGAGTGGAAATTTTCAGTAAAACCGGACAAAATCTCCTGTCGCGAACTCCCTTCCTCCCCGGCGGAACACGCCCACTGCAGGCATACGCAGACAATAAAAAAGCCCTTCAAGCATGGCTTGAAGGGCTGCACCCAGCTTTCTTGACCCTATAAGATCTATCGCATATTTCCTGTCGCCTCGCAGGACACGACTATCGTTCAAGGCAGGTCTTCTGGCTTCCCCGCCTTTTTAGCAGCCTTCCCATCCCGATTGATCGCGACAGTGGCACACAGGCTAAAAAGGTTCACTTTCTGACTATTAGCAGAAAGCCCGGGGTTACAGCGGCGGGACCACTCCCGATTCTCACGGGATTCCCTATTAAGCCTAAACGGCACCTTTCATCGGCTACTAAAATATTGTTGCCAGACTTGTCAAGAAATTTCTACAAAAATACCTGGAATTGAAATGTAAGAATTAAAAAACCATTATCGAGTTTTATATTTGTACTCAAACCGACTGCTGTGCTTGACGATTGTACCGAATTCACCTAATATACCGGCATGCTAAGTCCATTGATTCGTAAATACAACGACGTATTTAATCACTCAGGACTTGGTGCTGCCTGCGACGAGCTCAGACGAGACGAGTGAGTAGAAGCAATGAACAGGTCCATAAAAATACGTAATAATAATTGCGAATCGAAGCACTAAGCTTCATATCAATAAAGTTTCTTTTGTTATTGCCCGGCATTTCATTCAGGCCGGGGGCCATCCTGAACTCAGATTTGAAACAGTAACCGATTAAACCGAATTCTCCCGATGGATATCGCATCCCAAATAACGATTTCCGTGAAGCCCGAGACGGCCAAATCTTTTTTCAATCAAAATGCGCTCATCCCCGGCACCATTCTCAAATTGAAGATCATCGATCTTCGCGGTGACCGGGCCGTGATTGACTTTGGAAATTTTCGGGCCACTGCGGACGTTAAGGTTCCGGTTGTCCGGGGGCAAGAATTGCAGGTTAAAATTCTGGAGTCCGGTCGACAGCTCAAAATGGGTGTCCTTAACCCTGGGCACCAACAATCAACTTCGACCGAGACGGGTTCCTCCGGCACCGATCGCCCGCTAGAAATTAATTTGAAAAAGGCCCAAACCGATTTAAAGCAAATTATCAACCAGGCTGGCGGGGCATCTGCCGGTAAATTTTTAGAAGATTTTATTGTCAATATATTTAAAAGCTTAGCTTCATATTATGAAACTATTGATTTAAATAAAGATATCGCAAGCATCGTGGCACGACTCAAGTCTTACCTGGAAAACTCGGGGGCTTTTTTCGAAAAATCGCTTGAGCAGTTACTTTTAAATTCTATTCGCAATGCAGATTCCCTGCCGTCGAAGCAATTGGCCAATTTACCCGAGATCAAACATCTTTTCGGCCGTGATCTCAAGGCAAATCTGCTGGCCTTGGCCGCGCTCATCGAGGGCAGGGAGGAGTTGCAAAAATTACTTTCTTTCCGGGAGCTGACGTCCCTTAAAAATTCCATCAACATCCTGCTAAAGGATATTATCCAGCAGCAGAGCCGGGCGGTGGGTCGAATGGATACCCTGGACCCCGCACCGGTTTTTGAATATTTACTGCCGCTCGACCCGGAAGGGCAGACGGCAAAACTCAAAATATACTATCAGGAAAAGCGCCATTCAGTTTCCAAGAAAGGATTTCGTATCTCTCTCCTACTATCCATGGACCGCCTGGGAGATCTCCGCGCCGATTTCCTGCTGTTAAATAACGATTTGACCATCACTTTTTTTGTCCAACAAGACTCAATTCGCAATATGATCCAGCAAAATTTGCCAGAATTACAGAAACCTTTCGATGGTTCCTTCAACCAAATTCTGATGAAGGTTGTGGTTTCTGAAAAAAAGATTTCGGATTTTGATCGTGAAGACATCCAGCCTGCCGGTGACAGACAAGTTGATCTGAGGGTTTGAATATTGGAAAAGACACCCAAAGCGGTTGCCCTGAAATACGACCGGGAAAAAAACAATGCCCCCAAGCTCGTTGCCAAGGGCAGGGGAAAAGTTGCCGAAAAAATCATTGAGATAGCCAAAGCGAACAACCTGTTGCTTTACGAGGATAAAAATCTGGTCTCGATATTGGAGGCTCTGGAGGTTGAAAGTGAAATTCCCCCTCAATTATATCGGGCCGTGGCCGAAGTCTTGGCGTTTATTCATAGGTTGAATCGAAAAACCCCGTAAACTTCTGCCAAAGGAGCAATCATGATGAAGAGAACCGTGATACGAGGAAGCGGGAGGTATGTTCCGCCGCGCGTGGTGACCAACGACGATCTGTCCCAATGGATGGATACCTCCGATGAATGGATCCGACAGCGAACCGGCATCGAACAACGCTATTGGATACCCGAGGAAGGTGGGGTGGGCTCATCCGACCTCGGGCTGGAAGCTTCTAAAATAGCCTTGCAACGGGCCGGTTGGGAGCCCGAAGATTTAGATTTGATTGTTTTCGCCACTTTGAGCCCTGATCTATTCTTTCCGGGTTGCGGATGTATTCTGCAACACAAACTGGGCTTAAATTCAACCCCCGCCTTGGATATCCGGCAGCAGTGTACCGGATTTTTATATGGTATGACCATTGCGGATGCACACATCCGCAGTGGTTTGGCGAATCGCATTTTGCTGGTCGGGGCCGAAGTGCACAGCACCGGCCTGGATATTTCCACAGCGGGTCGGGATGTATCGGTGATTTTCGGTGACGGAGCCGGCGCAGTGTGCCTGGAAGGGATCGAAAACAGTGAACCTGTCGGCGTTATGGCCTCAGCGCTGCATGCCGACGGTAAATTTGCCAACAGCTTGATGATCGAGGTTGGATCCTCGCGGCTCAATCCCCGGATCAGCCATGAGCTTATTGACCAAGGCCGACACTGGCCGGTGATGGATGGAAAGACCATATTTAAATTGGCGGTACAAAGATTACCTGAGGCTGTCGTCGAAGTCTTGGACAAAGCCGGACTCGAACTGGGAGACATTGATTTGTTTATTCCCCATCAAGCCAATCTGCGCATCAATCAATTTTTTGCCCAATCAATGAAATTGCCGGAAGATAAAGTATTCAACAACATCCAGCGCTACGGCAACACCACCGCGGCCAGCATACCCATCGCCCTTGACGAAGCCTTGGAGATGAAGATCATCGGGGATGGCAGCACCGTGGTATTTTTGGGCCTTGGAGCAGGCGTGACATGGGGGGCTGTCGTCGCACGGTTGGGCCATTAGGCAAATTTTCTTTTTGAACATGGTGAAGGCAAACGAAGTTGTCAGGTGTCGTGAAAAGTCGGATTTTCCGTCATGCCCCTGCCTCCGCAGGGGCAGGCTCTGCGTAGGCAGGCATCCAAAACTATCAGAAAATACTGGATTCCCGCCTTCGCGGGAATGACGCTAAATAAGGATTCAAGACTTTTTACGAAACCATAAAATTTAAAATCCCAAATAATGGGAGCGTTTGGAATAGACCAGCTGGGGTGTTATTACGATTTAAAGCAGCATTGCAAAACTACCGATAGCGGAACGTTATTCTGCCAAACCTTCTAATCCTTCCTTCGGGTGCAGGAAACCGCTTCGGATAACTCCGTGTGGATTTTGTCTAAAATCTCGCAATGGTCGGCACATTTGGGAAATGTATGTTTCGAAATACATTTTTTGCAGGGGCTCTTGATTAAATATCCGATTTCGAAATCGTATTTAAATTTGAAATTTTTTTTGATCATCGCTGTAATCCTTCATCGGCCAATATGCACTATCACCTATTAGCCACGAAATACACAAAATTCACGCAAAATTTGTGGGTTGAAATTTGTATTTTTAGTGTATTTCGTGCTTTTCATGGTGAGGTTGTTTTTTTAAAAACCGGTTGTATCCAACCATTTTGGCAAATGCCTTCACCGCGCGTTCCGGGGTCGGGTAAAACACCCCCTTATACGCGCTGCTGTTGACTCGGTACAATGTCTGATTGTTTTCATCGGGTAAAAGGCTGACCCCGAATATCGGCTTTTTATATTGATTCATCAAGTTTACGATGTGATTGATATATTTATCTTCAAATTCAATGAACTGCTCATTGATGCTGTCTATGAATTCAGCGCTATATGCCCTGTCAACTTTCACAACCGACTTTCCGAATCGCTTGACCATAATCCTGCGACCCAGTATACCAAGATTGATGATGGCATCGCAACCGTCCCACTTCGATAGTTCCTCCAAAACAGTCAGAGGCACACAAGGATCCCGATCGCCAACCAGATCGATGGGATTGGAACGGCTCCAATAGGCCGGCAGCATCGCATCCATTTTTTCGATCAAATCATTGGAAAGCTTGGGCACGTCAAGACCGTATTCGGCACACAGATCCGCCGTGACGACCCCCCAGCCGCCGCCCAGGGTCATGATAGCGGCACGATTGCCTTCGGGCAACGGCAATGATGAAAACGCTGCCGCCAAATCAAGCAGATCCATTGGCTTTTCAGCCTTGACAATCCCGGCTTGGCGGCAAACCGCATCGAATATTTTGATATCGGACGTCATGGCGCCCGTGTGACTTGCCGCAGCCTGATTGCCGGCCTTGCTGCGCCCCCCTTTTAACAGCACGATCGGCTTTTTTTTCCCAACACGGCGGGCACCTTCGAAAAAACGGCGGCCGTTTTTAATGCTTTCGATGTATAAAATCACCGTGCGGGTCAGGGAATCCACTTCAAAACCATCCAGATAATCTTCGATGGTCATCATGGCTTCGTTGCCGGACCCGCAAAATGCGCGGATGCCGATGCCTTGCTGCTCGGCAAAGGCCAGCAGTTGGATACCCATATTGCCGGATTGTGCGACCATCGCCGTGGAACCCGGTTTGGGCATTACCGGAGAACCCGTGCAATACAGGTTAATGTGCGGGTTGGATATGCCCATGGTGTTGGGACCCAGGACCAGGATCCCCGCTTGCTGGGCGGCGGTGACCATTTCTTTTTCAAGTTGCCTGCCGGTGCTTCCGGTTTCACTGAAACCGGAAGTGATCAGCAGCATGTTTCGAATGCCTTTTTCCTGAAATTGAGGGATAAGTTCCATCACCTTGGCGGCCGGTATGGTGACGACGGCCAGATCGATGTTTTCGGGGATGTCCGCTACCGATCGATAGACTTTCTTGCCGGCAATGGTTCCGCCTTTGGGATTTACGGGATACAGCGATCCTTTAAACCCGCCGCTGATGGTATTGGTCATCAAGGAGTGGCCCCATTTTCCCAATTGAGGGGAGGCACCCACGATGGCGATACGTTTAGGATAAAACAACGATCCGATGGCATCGGGCGATACCGGCGGCAACAGCTCTGCTTTTGAGGCGTGGTCCGTCGTCATCACCAATGCGTCCACCACCTGAACCTTTCCCAGGGGTGTCACCAGCAGGGGATTTAAATCGATCTCCGAAATCTCCGGATGTTCGGTGCCGATGCGGGACAGTCCCAACAAGGTTTGAATCAAAGCATCGCGGTCAACCGCCGCTTCTCCCCTGAAATCATCCAAAAGCGCTTTGCCGCGGATCTCATCGAGCATCTCGGCCGCATCAGCCGGTTCAAGCGGTGCGAGCCGGAACGTCACATCCGAAAAAGCTTCGGTCAACACACCCCCGACACCGAACATGATTATCGGACCAAATTGATTGTCCCGAAACAGACCCGCAACGAACTCACGCTGTCCCGAGACCTGCGGTTGAACAATAAACCCTTCCAGTTCCGCCCCAGCCTCGGCAACGATTTTCTGAACGGCATTTTCAACCGCATTGGCATCCAGCAGATTGAGATGCACCAGGCCCCGGTCGGTTTTGTGCAGCAGATTGGGCCCGGTGCCTTTGAGCACCACCGGAAATCCGAGTTGGCGGGCGGCAGACGACACGTCGATTTGCCGGCCAACGAATCGTGCGGGCACCATGGCAATCTCGAACTTATCAAGCAGTTGCTTGGCTTCGCGATCGCTTAAAGCGGTCTTTTTATTGTTTTTCAGATCTCGACGCAACATACAAATCCTCGTCTCAAAAATCAGCGATCACCAGCAGAGCAAGGCTTTGGCCCCAACAAGGAGCCTTTATCATACCCCCAGCCGGCGGTTGCCGATTGTACCAGATTAGCAGACAAGACACAAAAAAGAATTTTTGTTTACTTTTTTTCGCAAACTGTTGTTATAGGCCAGCAGAACAGCCGGCACCAACGCCGGCTGGGGCCAATATGACACTTGCAAACAGTACATCGATCATGTGATCATCAAAATCGCAGATTCGATAAAACAGAGATCCAAAAATTCTATTGAGTCCCGGATCCATTTTGACGGCGTAGGAACATACCCGTTTGTACACATTTTGCCAAGGATTTAATTGATCCGATCAACATTGTGGGAAAAAGAATACACAGCAGCCGAACGATTCGGGACGTATCGAATCTTGCCTTCTTGGGGATATAAAGCATATATAAACATTGGGTTTGGCGAGTTGGCAAATAATATGTTAATTTCGAAATTGGGCCGTGTCTGAATGGTTCGGATATCACCGATGTTCTCGAGCAAATATTAGAGCGTTTGGAATCAGCCTTCTGGGGTGTTATGACTGTCTAAAGCCGCACTGCAAAACTGCCGACAACGGACCGTTTTTTTGCCAAGCGCTCTCATACAATCAGGATAACCGTCGATCTGGAACACAAAATGGCAATTGAACTGTATTTTAGCAATCAGTTGGATCAACTGGCCGACAAGTTTTCAGATGTCCTCGCCGGTGAGTTGCGCCGCTCAGCCAATATACTGGAACCGTCGGTGGTGATTGTTCCCAATGCCAATTTGGCTAAATGGCTTCAATTCGTACTGGCCGATAAAAATTCGATATTCATGAATGTCGATTTCCAATACCTCGAGGCCGGCCTGTGGCAGATGTTGGCTGCTCTCGACGCTGCTGACAATAAGCCGGATATGATGGACATCGATCAACTCAAAATTCTGCTGCTTTTCATTCTGCAACATCTGGATCCCAGCGAACCTGATTTTTCGCCGATGACACAATATCTGTTTGGAGAAACCGGAGCTGATAGATTGGATGATGCCGCCAGACTCTGGCAGCTTTCTGAAAAATTGGCCCATCTGTTCAAGGAATACGAATTTCATCGAACCGACATGATCCAAGGTTGGACAGCGGCGGGCCGGGAGTCTGGGGGTATGGAACGATGCCAACAGCGGTTGTATGCCCGACTTAAACGGTTAAGCAAGGAACTTGTCAGTCAAACCGGAAAACAGATGCTCTCTCCGATGGAATATGCCGATATTGTACTTGCCAGCGCCCGCAAAAAAGAAGGGGGGACAGTAGATCCGCAAAGTGTTCACTTTTTTGGCCTTTCCCAGATATCCAACTTTCATTTGACACTGATTGGCCGACTTCAGGACCATTATACGATCCACATCTATACCATGAATCCCAGCCAAGAATTCTGGGAGGACATCCAAACACCGCGAGAAAGGCGCTGGATTCAGCGAAAAAACGTCAAGGCACTGGCCATCCAGACAGACGAGCAGAAGCAGGGTGAGCTTTTTCAGCAAGCGGACAATATGCTGCTGGCTGCCTGGGGAAAACCCGGCCGCGAGAATGTCCGGCTGTTGTGTCAGTTGACCGAATACGACTTTAACGCCTGTTTCACACATCCCAAGCAAGCCACCGGCATCCTGCCGCGCATCCAAAATGATATTCTGACGCTGTCTTCTTCGCAACAGAAGGCAAATCAGCTTGAGCAGGACCGAACCCTGCAGATCATCGCCTGCCCCGGTATCTATCGGGAGGTGGAAACTGTCTACAACAGCATCCTCTTCAACCTGGAGCAGGATGACAGGCTGCAGTTGACGGACATTGCCATACTGGTGCCGGATATTTCAGCCTACAAGCCGGTGTTCGATTCCGTTTTTAATCGCCGCCCCAGACAGCTTTCTTACAACCTGGTGGATTCCCACGCTGAAATCGAAAGCAGTTACGGCAAAGCCGTGTTGGCTATTCTGAAATTGGCTACCGGGAGGTTTTCCAGAAACGAGGTTTTTGACCTGATTCTAAATCCGTGTTTCATGAGTCACTGGAAGATCGGGTCCGATGCGGTGCAGGCCTGGGTGAAATGGACCCGTGAGTTGAATATTTTTCACACTTTCGACCGGGATTCGAAGGCAGCCAGGGGATACCCGGCAAGCGATAATTATACCTGGAAGCAGGGGCTGGAACGGCTTCGGCTGTCACGGATCATGGCCGCGCCGAATGTGGTTGATGCTGCCGGTTTTAATCACTATCAGGAACGGGTCCCTTTCAGTGATGTAAATACCGGTGACGAGGAACTCGTCGAAAAATTCTGTATGATCATAGAGGCGATCGACCAGGCCGCCAGACGCTTGAACAGCAAAGCCATGAGTGCTGAACAATGGCAGCGGTGTCTTTTTGAGATCTGCGATCGGCTGATTGAAATTCCGGCAGATCTGAAAGGTGAAACTGCGGTTCGACAGGCACTGATCAGGGCTTTTGACAACCTGAAGCTCTATGACCACCTGCAGAAGAACGAATCACCGTCGCTGCTCAACGTTGATTTGATCAGAGAATTCATCCGCGCCAGCCTTGGATCCATTTCAGGCGGACATGGCAATTATCTGACCGGCGGTGTGACCATTGCTGCCCTGCAGCCCATGCGGCCGATCCCGTTTCGAATCGTTTATGTCCTGGGAATGGAAGAGGGGCGGTTTCCCGGCAGGGCAGATCTTTCGTCACTGGATCTGCGGCTGACAAAGCGGCGCATCGGCGACATCAGCCTTCCTGAACGCAACTGCTACCTGTTTCTTGAAATGCTGCTTTCGGTGAGAGACAAATTATACATTAGTTATGTTGCCAGGGATCTTCAAAAGGACCGACGCCAGCAGCCCTGCAGTGTGGTAAACCAGCTGAAAAGATATGTTGAACTGGAGATCCTACCGGACGGTCAGCCGTTTCGCGTTGCGGAAGTACCGTTGGCCGGCTTTAGCGGTCGCTACCTGGACCCCAAGGCAATCAATGCCTGGAGTGATGTGCTGGTGAACGATTCATTGTCGGATCGGGTGGCATACTACCGGAGCCAGCACTTGTGGGAAACGTTTGAAAGAAGGGCTTCGGACGCTGAGCGGGCAAGGGCGGCACGGTTTCATCCGGATCTGACCCTCGATACCACCGTTTCTGACGCCGAGGAGAGCCGGACCGAAAAGATAACATCGCACCAATTGAAAAAATTTCTGGAAAATCCCATTCGATTCAAGATTCAGCGGCATCTTGGGCTTTATGATGAAGAAGAAACCATCGAAGACATCGTCTTGCACGAGGATGAACCATTTTTTTCGGAATTCCCCTTGGATTATCGGTTAAAAATAGACTCGATTAAACTCTGGCTAGATGCCTATTTTTCCAAGATGGATTCGGATATGGCCAAGTCTGGCCCCGAAGCATTTTACCAGAAGGTATATGACGCCTATCGCCGCAAGGGCTACACTCCGGAAGGTGCTTTTGCCGCTATCGACCGGGAAGAAATACTGGGCCATGTCAGAAACATCCGGCAAACCCTGACACCGGTTTTAGAGAAGATGAAGGCCGCGAATCAGATATTTCGGATCGTATCGATCGGCGATCCCGCCGAAGAACAGATCCCCGAAAATAGCCATTTGGAGCGAAAACAGTTTGATCCGTTATCCCTATCCGTGCCGGTGCAAAACAGCAGTTCGAAGCCGGCCCCCCAGGTTGCGGAAATCCACGGCCAGTTGCCCTGGATGTGGCAGGATGCCGAAAAGATCTGGCACGCGCTGGTTTTAACGGGCTCTGGCAAGCGGCCCAGGGAACCGGATAAATATGTCTTGGGACCGGTATTGTTTTACTTGATTTGTCTGACCGGAGATGACAGCAGCCTTTGGATCGATTCGGCGGCCATAACCGTTCACATCGTTTACCGGGAAACCATCAAGGAATGGACTTACAGAATCGATCGGGAAACCGCCGAGGGATACCTGACGGAACTGGTCTCGAATGTCCTGAACCAATCAACACGTTCCTGGCTGCCGTTCGAAACGGCGACAACCCGGTCGATCAAACCACATAAAATACAGCCCGGCGAAGACACTGAGGCCATTCGGGTGCAGTTCGCCGCTGAAATTGTGGATGCATTTGCCGATGAGGAAGATTACCTGATTCGAATGGCAAAACCGACGGTTCCGGTGGATGCCTTCGACCGGGTTCGCCGTCGCTTTAAAATTTATTTTGACCGGGTGCCGCCTATCCCGGACAAGCGGAGATAATCCGATAAAAAAAACATTCAAGATCGAATATTGACAAACTCGCAAAAAGTCCGAAATTCCGTCATGCCCCTGCCTTTGCAGGGGCAAGCTCTGCGGAGGCAGGCATCCAGAACTAACTGAAAATACTGGATTCCCGCCTTCGCGGGAATGACGTCAAAGGAAGTATCAAGACATTTGATGATACCATCAATATTCAATCCCTCTCATACACGGAGTGAGCATGTTCTACCAGCCTGTGGGTAACATCACCGACATTGATCTGACCCGGCATGCGCTCATTGAGGCATCGGCGGGCACGGGCAAAACCTATACCCTTGAAAATCTGGTGGTGAGGCTGCTGAAGGAACGACAGGATATCGGCATTGAAAATATCCTCATGGTGACCTTCACGGAAAAGGCAACCTCGGAACTGAAAACGCGCATTCAGGAAAAGCTTTTCGAGGAACTCCGCTCCGCTGGTGATGGAGGCGGCGACAAAACCATCATTAAAAAAATCAGGGATACGCTGGATGCCTTCGACACGGCTGCAATCTACACGATCCACGGGTTTTGCCACACGGTCTTAAAAGACTTCGCCTTTGAAAATGGAAGTCTATTTCAAAATGAAGTGATCGATGACGCCCCAATTTTCGATACCCTCCTAAAAGAACAGATGCGAAAGGCTTGGCCGCAGAACTATGGTAGGTGGTTACCCGAAATGCTGCATATCGCCGGCTTCTCCCGTCGGAAAGATCGATTGCTTTCGTTGGTGGTCAATATTGCCCGGCGAGTATTTCGACCGGCTGTCGGAGATGAAATCAAACCTGACATCCAAAACCAAAGCATCGAGCAGCTTCGATCTACGATCA
>JASFSK010000034.1:0-15873 GCA_050114455.1 Desulfobacterales bacterium
AACCTTATCGGCAATAAAAAAACCGGTGGTCCTGGTACCCGGAAACAGTGAATCCACAGAAGAACTGCTCGAGGCCTGTCGGCAATGGCATGGTGCCCACGTATTGCATGGCTCCCAAACGGCCATAGATGGCATCACTTTTTTTGGCATCGGCGGCGGCATCCCTATCACACCCTTTGGAGCGTGGAGTTACGATTTTTCCGAAAAAGAAGCCTACAATCTATTGCGGGACTGCCATGCCGGTGGCGTGCTGGTCAGCCATTCACCTCCCCGGGGTGCTCTGGACGTATCTTCTGGCGGTAAGAACCTCGGAAGTCAGGCGGTGCGTGACACCATCGACGTCAAACAGCCGCAGCTGGTTGTCTGCGGCCACATCCACGGAAGCGCAGGGCAAATCGATCGGATTGGCGAAACCACCGTGATCAATGCCGGTCCCCGCGGAATCTTCTGGGAGCTATAATTGCCAGCTGGAAAAAAATGGAACACGGATGATTTCATCAAGAGTATGCTGAAGTGCCTGCCTTCTTAAAATCGGGGTGTCGATCTATTTACAGTCACAATATCATTCCCGGCCCATGGGCACGGCATAAGGGCCTTCCTCAATGTAGGCCAAAGTCGGTTTTTTGCCGTCAAATCTCGGGTGGTTGACCGCGTAGATCACTGCATTCTGTAGCATTGCGGTCGCCTTTTGGTTATCAGTGGCAAAATCGGCATTGCCATCGATGAAATCATATCCGTTGGGCCCTGGTATAATATCGAAATTTTCCTCGGGTATTTGTGGACAACAGTAAATCAATCCATCCAAGCCGACCTTGCGAAACGGTTTTCCCCACATTTCGGGTTCCCATTGGTCTTTGGTAAATTTCCAATCTGGGTGTTGCAGGACATTGTTATAGCCGTCCGGACCCAGAATTTTAAAAAGATGTAAAAAAGTCTTGTATTCCTGAGAGCCAATGGGTTCCACATCCACATTGTTGGCCAGCATGACAATCAAGCCGTTCTTCCGGACCGCCGGCATGGCATTGACCGCCGCTTTAACAGCCTGGTAGTGATTTCGACCGACATAGCCTGCATGGGTAAGAACAATATCGAAGGGCTGCTCCACTGGGATGATCACAGACTTTTTCATGGCTTCATAAGCGGCAAGATGGGCTTGTTCCAGAGCACCCGCAAACACACCGGTCATGCACAAACGCTTGTCAAGGGTTACATTGATCAGAAAATCGATTCCGACCGCTTGAGCGACCTCCAGGGCCTCCTCGTGACAGGGGTTGCCATCCAGGATCAGATTGGTGGCCTTCGGATCTTCCAGAACCTGGACA
Organism: Desulfobacterales bacterium; assembly: GCA_050114455.1. Taxonomy (GTDB): domain Bacteria; phylum Desulfobacterota; class Desulfobacteria; order Desulfobacterales; family JAFDCJ01; genus JAFDCJ01. The sequence goes on from JASFSK010000034.1 coordinate 1,323, forward strand.
CTGTGAAAATACTGGATAGTTTTGGTGTTTACCAGGGCCGGACAGACAGCCTTTCGGCCCCCGGATACCCCAGCCATGAAATGGCTTTCAACAAGACCGGTAATAATTTTTACATCCGATTCGTAGAAAATCTTGTTCAAATGAACTTGGGTTCCGCTTTTGGTTTGAGCGGCCAAAATCATAGAATCGTCATCCTCGCAATCGTGATCAATAATTCGGTAATGATCCACGACTTCCCGACCGTACATATGGATTCGTTCCTCAGGTGTACTGTGACGGTGCATGCCATTACCGATGACAATCACAATATTGTCCCTTTCAACCCCGGCTTTTTCAATCAGCGCGAGCAGAGGAAGCAACAAGCCGTTTTCGCCTTTGTAGGGCGCGGGTCGGGTAATATCCGATACGGTGATACAAACCTTAAGATCATCGACAGGCTTGCCCTTTGATTGAATAATTTCGGATATGGTGGGGCTACCCGTCGGTTGATTCAAAGCATGGGTTATCTCCGCAGCCGAATCAACCAGGCAGGGCATGGATGGCATACTTAAAATTTTACAGTCGGCCGGCACCTTGATATCCAGAAAATCATCACCGAAATCCACTTTTATTCTTTTCCAATCATGGGTCGCCGCCCGTTTAATCACATCCGCGATTTCATTGTTCATATCAAACCTCGTTGTTGTCTCAGGTTTCGTCCCACAATTATATTGTCACTTCGTACTGCTGCATTTAATGATACCAGGCACAATATGGGAAAAACAATCAATTTCAAACCCTGTTGCAAGAATCGAAAGAAGAGGAACCCAGAATAGCGTCATCGTAAATTGGAAATCTACCACAATAACTGGTTAGAAGCTTTTAAAACAGTAATATCCAAAATCACAAGCACCGAATTTTCCGCATATCGAATTCCATTCAGTCCGGTAACGGTATTGGCTCCGGCACCTCTATCTGGCGGGGATCACTTACAGCTGGCATTTTGAAAAAATGGTCTGTCTGATACATGATTCGATTGAGCATTGAATCCAATTGGCAGCGACATTTCTCACAATCCTCTCGCGAAGCGTCAGGTGGTACGATTAAATAGCTATCCGCATACAAGGCGACGATGTGTGAAAAGGCTTTGGGGATAATGGTCCGGTCCCAGCTTCGCAACTGCCAGTATCGATCTGCACTCCATATCACCGGAACTATTGGCAAACCGGTACGTTTTGCCAGATAGATAATGCCCAGCTTGGATACAAACCGTGGGCCTCTGGGTGCATCCACAACCAGCCCGCCTTTGTGTCCTTTTTTAACCAATTCTTCCATTTCCCGGTAGGCCTTTCGACCTCCCCGGGATGAGGACCCCCGGGCGGTTATCCAACCAAAACGCTTGGCGGCCTGAGCGGCCAGCTCTCCATCGTCGCTGGCACTGGCGATTGAGACAGTATTTTGGTTCCGGTACCAGTAGATGACAAAAAACAGACCTCGGTGCCAGCTGGCATAAAGTAGTCCTTTTCCGGGATTATCCTTTAAGTAGCAATCTTCTATCCCTCGCCCGAACTCGGTGATGCGACAGGTGCTCAGCCATACGGTCGCCACGATTTTGGCAGTCCAGCCAAAGCCATAGAACATCGCACGTTTCCAAAGTCTCATGATGGTACCGATTTTGCATTTATACTATGACACACTCGCAATAAGATACTTTATCTTGCGACAAAATTTTTGGCAAGCTGTTTCACTCAATAGGATCCGTTATATCAGAGCTTTCGGCATATTGTTGAAATTAATAGAGAAATATTGGTTGTTTTTAGAACCTACGGATCCGAAACCAAAATCATCCAGGAATTGAAGCGAACACACTCCCTTTCGTTAATACTGAGTTGACAAAACAACCGTCATTTTAATGTCATTGAGGCGTTAACGGGTGAAACCTGTTTTCAACAGGGTAAACGGGGTTGCTACCTGAAAAATAGTGCTTACGATAGTGGTGTAGGCCATTGGGAAACAAACACTTGCACATCTGGAACTGACGACATCTCTTTGCTGATTACCCGCCCACGGGCCAACGCTGCACTCATCAGGACTATCCTCAGCCCCGCTATTGTCTGTAATTCCTAAATGGCACATTACCGGTCTAATGTGTGGTTTGGATGGCAATGACCGACGAGTAACCAAAAAACATTAATCACCCCAACGTTGCTAATGTGGAGGCTTCGGATTTCAGACCCACACCGATATTTATAGAATCAGAAGTGTGATCGCTTACTATACGGGGGCAACAAAGCTGACGTCCTAGTTTTTTAATATTGATCCCTTGATAACCCATAATCTGGAGTCCTCCGGCGATCGAAAAGATAAATAAGAGGGAAACAGCCCGGGCTAACAATAACCAATATATTTGCGATAACAGCTTCCAGAGGCGCTGCTTTATCACGCCGCAGGAAGTAGCTTTCGCAGCTGACATGACTCATACAGTTTATCTAACAGAATAACCAATTCGAGTATTTCGGGGAGGAAAAATGTCCAATAACGCTAAATCACTCCGCCACCATCTGACCGAAGTCAAATCAGGCAAACGATGTTTTGAAAATGCTTTTCAAGGCGTATCGCGCATGATCCTGGACAGCGACATCACAAAAGCGGTGGTCAACGGTAAAACGACATATGATTTCAGTCTGTTCCGTGAAGGACCCAAGCATGTGATCGGCATGTACGATGAAATCAACAGCTTTGTCTCCTATGTGAAAGATGCGGCCGAAGGGGGGTCATCCAAAGAAATGGCATTTGTACTGGTTGGCGAACCAGGCAATGGCAAAACTTTTCTGGTTGAATTTTTGTCCGCAAAATATCGCGATTTTTTGTCGAAGGAAGAAAACCGCAAGTATACGTTCAAGTTTTTAAATCTCGCCAAGCTGGAAAATTACGGTCGGATCGCGACGATTGAATCACAAACCTATGAAGACCCAATGATTCTTGCAATGAATCTGTTTGAAACCCCTGATCAAAATAGGGAGTTTCTTGCCAAACAAATTGGATTTTCAGACAAACAAATGGATGCGCTCTACGAAAATTACCGCCCGCTGGGCGCTTGCAGCGGATATATTTTAAATGATATCAAAAATTTCACCAATGGCTCCCTGGATGAAGTGCTCGAGTTTATTGAAATCATCCCGGTGCCGCTCACCGAAAGTCTGGGAACTGTCACCGGCAAATACCCAGCCAAAGACAAGATCACATCCTCCTCGGTTGATCTGCTCGGTGAGGAGTCGATACAGCGGCTACTACACATCACCGATACCAACAACCCTTACCGATTTGATTTGAGACGGGGCGCACTGGCCCGGGTGGCGGGCGGCGGGATACATTTCAGTGACGAAATTTATAAAAATAAGAAAGACTTGGTACAGGTTTACCTGGGAGTCATCCAAAACCGCAGCATCGAAATCGATGGGTATAAGTGGCCCATTGACACCCTGATTGTCGCCACCAGCAACAATTCGGAATTTCACCAGTTCCTGTCCGAAAAAGAAGAAGCCCCTATCGTCGACCGCTGCCGCATTTGCTACGTGTCGCACAATACCAATTACAAGCTGCAGGAAGACCTCACAAAGTATGCCATCGGCAGCGAAACCAGAACGACCCTTACCAGGGAAAATCTACATCAGGATCCCAATTTAAATTATGCTACCTCGATTGCGGTTGTATTATCACGTCTACCGCGGTCAGAAAAATTGACACCCGTTGAAACCATGAAGCTTTCGGCAGGAGAAGTCGCCGGTGAAAAGAGCATCAAAACATTGGCTGAAGTTATTGACACCCTGAATCAGGATCCGGAAATTATCAACCGGTTCGGTCAGAAAGGACTCGGCCAGCGTAATTTAGGACGGGCGATCCAATTGCTGATCGAAAGCTCGGAGACCAATGAAGGTCAGTGCATGTTTGCCAATGATGTATTCAAGGCCCTGGATCGAATCATTCTGGACTATGTTACCGAAGCCAACGACCGGACAAAATATCTTGAAGACTTAAAAACTGCCAAGGGACTGTACCGTGAACGGATTATGACCGAGATGTTCAATGCGTATATGGACGAGCCCTTTGCAATTCGAAAAGATGTGATGAACTACGTCAACATGATTATTGGAATTGATGCCGAAAATTTGGGCCCGGACAAGATGTGGAAATATAAAGACCCCCAGACCGGCGATCTGAAAGCCTTGAAGATCGACGAGCGCTACATCAACAGCGTTGAAGAACGGCTGGGACTTAAGAGTGAGGAGCAGCGCGAGTCTTTTCGCACGTCCATCCGAAAAATTTACGGCCAGAAAATATCCATCAATCCGGACTATGATTTTATGGACAACCTTGAGCTGGTCAAGGCGGTCACTGATGTGCGCTTGAAATCCGATATTGCCGGCGCCGGGAGTCTGATCGGCGCCCTGGCGAATCGAACCAACGAAGAAAACCAAAAACTATACGACCGGATGATAGAAACAATGCTTGAAAAGCTCGGCTATTGTAAAACCTGTGCGCAAAAAACGATTGAATATTTTTGCACCCAGGAAGATGAAAAATAACGGTCAAGAATGTCTAGAAATGATCAGCAACAAACAAGGAGCTACAAAGAGTGGGGCACAGCGCCATGAAATCTAACCTGATCGATCTGTATAATAAGCTCAAAAAAAACGGGCTCACCCCCGAGCAGGATAAAAAAATACAGATGGAACTCAATGATATGGGCACCCATGATCTGCCCGATGCTGAATCCCCCGAAGGAGATAAAAATTTTTCGGGACCTATTTTGCGGGATATTTACGCCTTCCACGATCTGACTGATTTACAGGGTATGGCTGCCATGCAAAGCACTCCTAACGTCAGCATCCGGTCCATTGACGAATTGCTCCAGCGGGATAAACAAAGAGAGAAAGACGGCTTTCCTCGCAAAATTAACGTGGGTCGCCTTATTAAACCGGGAAAAAGCGGTAAAGATAAAATTGTCATCGTACCCAGCACGGTTGAAGAGAAATTTCTGCATGACACGTCGTTTAAAACCGACGAAGATCAATCCAGTGGCGGGTCGGGTGACGGTGAAGAAGGCGAGGTGATTGGTGAGCAGCCGGTTCGAGCCCCAGAGGGACAGGAAGGTGAAGGTCCTGGCCAAGGTCAAGGGGGCCAGCATGAGATGGAATCAAATGCCTATGACTTGGGCAAGATACTTACCGAACAATTTGAGCTTCCGAATCTGAAGGAGAAAGGCAAAAAACGGTCACTGACCCGCTATACCTATGATTTAACCGACAAACATCGCGGTTTCGGTCAGCTGCTGGACAAAAAAACCACCCTTCGCAAAATCGTTGAAACGAATATTAACCTGGGAAACATTCCCGATGCCGCTGCGATTGATCCGGCCCGGTTTCTGATTTCACCGAACGATCTGGTGTATCGTATTCTATCCCGCGAAAAAGACTATGAATCCCAGGCCCTGGTTTTTTTCGTGCGGGATTATTCCGGCTCCATGGCGGGCAAATCGACGGAGCTGGTGGTGGCTCAGCATGTAATGATCTACAGCTGGTTGCTCTATCAGTATGTCATGCAGGTTGAAACCCGTTTTATCCTCCATGATACCGAAGCAAAGGAAGTGCCGGATTTTTATACTTACTACAATTCGAAAGTAGCCGGAGGAACCCAGGTTTCTTCAGCCTATAGACTGGTTAATGAGATAATTGAAAAAGAAAATCTGTCCAGAGACTACAATATTTATATTTTTCACGGCACCGACGGCGACGACTGGGATACGGATGGCAAAGAAAGCATACCAGAGCTAAAAAAAATGATGGTCAACGCCAATCGCGTAGGGATAACCATTGCTGAGCATTCAACCACGGCTTCCAACAACAGTGAGGTTGAAAAGTACCTCAAAAATTCCAAACTGCTGGAGGACAAACCCAAATTGATCCGGCTCGATGTCATTCAGGAAAGTGCAGATGAAGCCAGGTTGATAGAAGGAATAAAGCATTTGATTTCAGAATAGAGGTTAGAGCTTTTGGTAGAATAACGTTCCGCTATCGGCAGTTTTGCACTGCTACTTTATATTGGAATAACACCCAGCTGGTTTATTGCAAACGCCCTGATATTTTACGTTGCCCGCTGAGCACGGCAACGGATTTTAAAATCTTAAACTAATAAAGTAGCCGGATAACTCGCCAACCGGCTAACTGACATAACCAAATATAATTATGGGATTATGGAATTAATCGATCAGCACACAAAAAAAATAATGGAAGGGTGCAAGCGCAGGGCGCTGGATGCGGGCTTGAAATTTCAGGATGAAACTCTGGAGTATATTGTTTCCAACCGGGACCTTCTGGAACTATCCCCAAAGATCATGATTCCAACCCTGTACGACTATTGGGTCCACGATGTTGAGGTTCTCAAGGAAAAAGGCCGCTATGAATTGTATCCCAGCAATCCATATGAAACCGTCATCAACACCCGTCCAGCCATCTCATTTTACAATGACAACAATCCGGACTGGATGAATGTCATGATTTTTTACCATGTGCTGGCTCATATCGATTTTTTTCAGAACAATTTATATTTCCGCCACACCTGGGATTATGACTTTACCGGCAGCGCCCTTTCTGATAAGCGCATGATTGCCAAACTGAGATCGGAAAAAGGCCGTTGGGTAGACTACATTATCGAATTTTCGCGCGGTATCGACAATCTGGTGGGCTATCACAACGAGCTGTCGCGCCTGAATCGTCCCTCCCGGACAGACCAATCAAAAATGCTGGATTACTATTTTGACGTGTTTTTGCAGTCAAATAAAAAGGCAAAAATAACCGAATACATTAAAGAAGTAAAGCGATACAATGACTGCATGAAACAGAATAAGTTTCTCGGCGAAAAAGTCTTTTTCTCGGAAGTGTTCAAAAAACATCCCGAATTTGATTCAATATTCAAGAAGTCGCTGAAAGAAAAGACCAATCAAAAATTGGACATCATGCAGTATTTAATGGAAAACTCTGAATTTATGGCCAAAGAAAAAAACAGCTGGATGAAGCTCGTTATAGAAGTGGTACGCAGAACTTCATTGTTTTTCCAGCCTCAGATTCGAACTAAAATTATGAACGAGGGTTGGGCGAGCTACTGGCATGAGACTCTCTTTTTGCAGGATGATCGTATCGAAGGCCACGAAGTTGACTTTGCCCGCACCCACTCGGGCGTGACATCCATGCCGCGAGTGGGATTAAATCCCTATGCTCTTGGAATGCGTCTGTTCTACTATATTGAGCAGCTGGTGGATAAAGGCAAATATTCCATCGAGTTCAAGCGGATTTTCGATTCAGAAAAACGCGACCAGTTTGACGCTCAAACCGGGAAGGGAAAAGATTTTATTTTTAAACTCCGTGAAGACTTCAATGACTTCATGTTTATCAACACCTTTGTCGACCAGGACTTTATCAACCAATACAAGCTATTTGTAGCAGGGCGACGGTTGAACCAAGTCAAAGGTGTCTGGGAATATTATGTCCAAAGCCGTAGCGCCGAGAGTTATCGTCAAATGCTGTTAAACACTCTTTACCATCCGCCTTGCGTAGAAATTGATGAGGAAAAATCTAAAAATGGTGAACTATACCTGGTGCACCGGTTTGAAGGCAAACCTCTAGTGAAGGAATTTATCGCCAATACCATGTTGGGAATTGAATATCTTTGGGGCGCAGCCGTCCGGCTTGAGACCAATGAGGTTATCCAAGCGACACCCGCTCAGACGCGAATCCCAATCCCGGGGGTAACCATGCCTGTTGATCAAGAACCCGGGGCCAGAGGTGTAGAGTGGCAGCGGGTTTTATACACAATGAAAGACCGCAAACTTTCTAAAGAAAACCTGTAAAACATCGGAGCAACTCTGATGTCACCGCAACGGGTTCAGTAGACCCCAATTTTGGAACTAGAGGGTGAAGATCAGGGACTGGAATATTGACATGAATACCAGCAAAAGAAAAGATAACCCATTGGAAGCCGATGCAACCCTTGGCCAGGAAAAGCATCCAGCACCCAGTAGCATTCAAAAGGCCATGGACCACCTCAACCATAGCATGAATCAATTTGAGCGTCGCTCTTCGATTCCGTTTGAAGCGTTTCTCAATGACCTTATCACCAATCCTTCCGGAGTGATACGCAATGTATTTCAGATCTTTCATGACATGATAAAGGCCTACGTGGGAGAGGGTGTCGAAGAATATCCGGACGATCCCGAATCCATTCACTATGTGTTGTATGATTGCACTAAACTTTTCGTCGATGGATCGGACTATCCATTTTTCGCGGATCGGCTCTTTGCCAATCGCCTGATCGGCCTGGTCGAGGCATTAAAGCGAGGTGCCCAGCAAAATAAAATTTATATATTCAAAGGCCCTCCGGGGTGTGGTAAAAGTACATTCCTGAATAATCTGCTAATGAAATTTGAAGAATACGCCAACACCAGTGCCGGATTGCGGTATGAATCGGTATGGCGCTTTGACCGAAAAATTTTGCAAGACTTCACAAATTACGATGCCCACCCGATACTTGAAAAACTATCCCGACTTTTGGAAGGCCCCATGTCGGAGCATATGCCTGAAGCCAAGCGGCAAAATTCGTTGCAAAGTTCCGAGGCTTATGCGGCGGCCAATTATGTTCCACACCTTATGGATGATTATATCGAGGTGCCGTGCCCAAGCCACGACAATCCTCTGTTAATGATTCCCAAGCATCATCGCCGGGAATTTCTCGATGATTTATTTAAAAACAATGAGTTCAAGTGGAAACTGTCCACAGAGAAAGAATATGACTGGGTATTTAGAGATAACCCCTGCACAATCTGCAGTTCCTTATATGAAGCACTACTGGACCGTTTACAAAGTTCCCAGAGAGTCTTTGATATGCTATATGCGAGGCCCTATCGCTTCAACCGTAGACTGGGAGAAGGCATCAGTGTCTTTAATCCCGGTGACAAGCCTTCCAGACAAAATGTTATAAACAATCCGATCTTACAAAAGCACATCGACAGCCTTTTAGGAGACAGCACCCGGGTCCAGTATATTTATTCGCGTTATGCCAAAACAAACAACGGTATTTATGCGCTAATGGATGTAAAATCTCACAACACGGAACGCCTAAGTGAACTGCACAATATCATCAGTGAGGGTGTCCACAAAGTAGAAGATATAGAAGAGAATGTAAATTCCCTGCTGCTCGCCGTAATGAATCCGGAGGATGAAAAAAATATTCAAGAGTTCCAGTCATTTTTGGACCGGGTGGAATATACTACCATCCCATACGTCATGGATCTGGCTACCGAGGTTGAAATATACCGTGAAATATTCGGCAAACATATCGACGAACAATTTCTTCCGCGAGTATTGCATAATTTTGCCCGGATTATTATATCTACACGGTTGAACCAGAAATCCGAAGCCATGCTCGAATGGATCGGCGATCCGAACAGATACAGGCTCTTCTGTGATGAAAATCTACAATTGCTCAAAATGGAAATTTATACCGGATATATTCCCGCCTGGCTCGAGGAAGAAGACATAAAAAAATTGACTGCAAAACTACGCCGTAAAATCATTGCCGAATCTGAAAAAGAAGGTGAACATGGTGTCTCCGGGCGTGATTCGATCAAGATTTTTAATAAATTTTACTCTGCCTACGCCAAAAAGGAAAAGCTTATCAATATGTCGGATCTTTGTAAATTTTTCACAAAGATCCACAGCAGTGTAAAAGACCTGATCCCCCGGGGATTCTTGGACTCATTGCTTCGCATGTATGACTACACCATCTTACAGGAGGTCAAAGAATCTCTCTACTACTACAATCAGGAGCAGATTTCCAGGGAAATCCAAAACTATCTGTTTGCAATCAACTTTGAAATTGGGTCGACTGAAACTTGCACCTATACAGGAGAAAGGTTGACGATAACCGAAGAGTATTTGTCCGGCATTGAAAGTCGACTGCTCGGCACCAAAGCAGATAGTAATCAGCGCAAAGCATTCCGGGCTTCTTCTCAAAAAGAATACACCTCCAAGACGCTAACCCAAGAGATCATGGTGGAGGGGCTGCCCGTTACCGGAACAAAAATTTTCGAGTCAATGCACGATCGTTATGTCTATAACTTAAAGGAAAAAGTGTTGGATCCGTTTTTGGAAAATGAAAACTTCCGCAGGGCTATAAAGGACTACAACAATGAGGAGTTTAAAACCTATGACAGTCGGATCAGGGATGATGTGAGCTATTTAATAGATAATCTATGCAAAAAATATCTATATTCGGAGCAGGGTGCCAAAGAGGTTTGCATCTATGTTATCGACAATGATTTGGCACAGAAGTTTGCCAGCTCATAATCCGATAAAATAGATATCCCGTTCAAACAATAAAACTTGTAATCTGCTGCAAAGTGAATTTCAGCTATCTTTAATTTCCCACTGCCCTTCCTGCGTTTATTTGAGCCTTCAGGCAATCACAGTATTCATCAAAAATATAATACATGCACCGTTCGGCAAAGCGGGATTTTTCATAATAAGTACAGCCGGTCTGAAGGTTCTTGGTACCTGCTGTGCAAATTGACATTTCTTTTTGCTTACAAAAATTGATTTCTAGACAAGACATTACCATTACCTCTCTGTGTAAGAAGTGACTTTCTGTCAACCGTTTTCACAAAACCTGCCATTATTTCTAATATTCACCAAATCAGAAACAACTAAGCTGCCGGCAAGAATGTCTTGAGCGTTATTCAATTTAGAGTGGAATTTGCTGCTGTAGTTATTATCGGCCGGAAGAAAAAATTCCTTTAATAGAATTATAAAGTAATAAAGATAGTTGCGGTTTAATTTTGCCTGCTTATCTTATCGATTAATTCTAATCAGGCGAATCGGACTATATGATGTTTAAAGAAAATGACATATGGCTGGATGATGAAAGACGGAAAAGCCAGCTGAATAAAACTGCAAAACAGGCCGAAACCACCTTTTTTGGGTTTCAACAGGTACCCCGCGAGGGCAAAACTGACCGTGTTTTACAACATTTTAATTCAGTGGCTCAACATTACGATTTTATGAACACGCTGCTGAGTTTCGGAATTCATCATCTCTGGAAGCGCATCGCCGTTCGAATGCTCGATTTGAGCCCCGGTAATCTTGTCCTTGATGTTTGCGGCGGTACGGGTGACCTGGCTATTCTGGCCGCCGCAGATATCGGCTCCCATGGTCGGGTTATTGTATATGATATAAATCGGGCCATGATGCAGGCGGGCCTGCATAAAGTATCCCGCAAACATATTGAAGATCGCATTAGATACGTTCAGGGCAATGCTGAAATCATTTCTTTCCCCGATTGGCACTTTGAAGCGACCATGGTTGGTTTCGGTATTCGGAATGTCACTGACATGAAACGGGGATTTGAAGAAATGTATCGGGTTCTAAAACCCGGCGGCAAAATGATGTGTCTGGAATTTTCAAAACCGACATTTCTGCCATTTCGATGGCTGTATGATATCTATTCCTTTTACATTATGCCTTTTTTGGGTGAGCGAATCGCTGGATCGCGTCAAGCCTATACGCACCTCCCCGAATCGATTCGAATATTTCCAATGCCGGATGAGCTGTCTGACGTGCTCAGGGAAATTGGTTTCTCCCATGTTACCTACAAAAAACTTACCAATGGGATTGCTGTGATTCATCTGGCGATTAAGTAGCAAATTAAGCGGCTTGTTCAGAAAAGCGCAGCACCCTATCAATATACTGAATCGTTTCCGGATAGGGTACAACTCCATTGTATTTTCTGACTGTCCCCGGTCCTGCATTGTAAGCTGCCAGGGCCTGTCTAACATTTCCGTCAAAACTATCCAGCATTTTCCGCAGATAGCGCGATCCTCCATCGATATTCTGACCAACATCAAATGGCTTCGTTACGCCGAGCTCCTTGGCTGTCGCCGGCATTAGCTGCATCAATCCCTGGGCACCGGCAGGTGATACAGCATTGATGCGAAAATTAGATTCGGCCCTGATGACGCCTTTTATCAAAGCCGGCGGCAATTTGTATTTGATGGCCGCCTGCTGGATGCTGTCTTCTATTTTTTGACGGTTTCCAACACCAAATTGTTGGGGTGATCGTGCAGCCGCTGATCGGTGAGATGATGGAACTGCTTTTAACTTTGCAAGGGATGTCGCAGCGGGTTTTTCAGCTAAATCTTTGAGCGGTGTTTGGTCTGGATGACCGGAATCTTCCTTTTTCTTCGCTAAAGCCGGTAAGGGTGTAAGGGATCGTGGGTATCGGCTTTTCAGACTGACAGGATTCGCCAGATAATCCACAATTGTCAAGCCGGTGGTTTCAGCGTTTGATCGGACCGCCCTCTGTGTCGGACGGGAAGCCAGTATTCTGAAAAAATTTCCGTCTTCAGTGGCAGCTTTGCCTTTTTGAGAGGAAGGAAAAATTGCCCGAGTTTTTTGATTTCCTTTAAAAACAAGATCCCAATAGTCTCTGATGGTTAGATGATCTCCGGTTGACATATATACCTCTTTTGCGTCGCTCAATTCAGTTACAGGTATTGCAGCAATAATCATTCCAAAAAGAATAAATTGCAATTATAATAAATATTTCAATATAATAGCTGTTTCTTGTCGGATCGGCCCCCTCTTTCAAATGGGTAAAATTTGCCTTCAGCGTCAGGTCCATTTCCTATCAATGATGAACAACGCCGAAAAGAAATGGTGAACCAAAATTATCGACGAGCCCAAGAACACTATTCATATGAGACCCTGCGCAAACAGCTTGCGTTGATAGAGTCCAAAATTTTTAAGTCATATTCCTTACCCGAAAACGAATTTCAGCAATCGGCAACGGGCCATTGAACGCTTGGGTGTTCGTCGATTCGGCTGAATTCAAATATCTAGGTCCAGCGTGTCCACGATACCCATGCTGTCTGTCATCTCTGAGATGGGTCTTGCTTAACGTAAGCCCTTCAGTATGCCTCGTGTAAAACAATTTTTCCCATTTAGCTCTGGTATGGAGCTGCAAAAAAACCTTGCTTATTCATGTTTTTATGAGTATTTGCTCTCAATAAAACTGTAATGGCCCGTCGAAAATTTAGCTCGACGATAATGTCAACAAAGAGCATCATGGGGTTCTATTCGTCAATCGTGCCGGCGAAATTCTTCACGAGTTAAAATCATGAGGAACGTAAAATGAAGCCTTTTTTATCTGATGATTTTCTATTGCAAACCCAAACGGCCAGCACATTGTACCACCAATTTGCTAAAAACATGCCAATTTATGATTATCACTGTCACCTGCCGGTTCGGGAGATTGCCGAAAATAAAAAATTCGAAAACCTTACTCAAATCTGGCTGAACGACGATCATTATAAATGGCGCGCCATGAGGGCCAATGGTGTCGATGAAGATTTTATCACCGGAAACAGATCCGATTTTGAAAAGTTCCAGGCATGGGCGGCAACGGTTCCCAAAACGATCGGCAATCCCTTGTATCAGTGGACCCATCTGGAACTAAAGCGTTATTTCGGTATCGATCGCACGATCTTGAATCAGGATACAGCCAAGGATATTTATGATCATTGTACAAAACTACTTCAATCCAATGCATTCAGCGCCCGAGAAATCTTGAAAAGAATGGATGTTCGGCTGATCTGTACCACCGACGATCCTGTGGACAGCTTGAAATATCATCGGCAGCTGGAAAACATCCTCGATTTCCCGGTCCGGGTGCTGCCGGCTTTTCGACCGGATAAAGCCATGGCGGTTGAGTCGCCCGAAGACTTCAACGCCTGGGTAGATCGGCTGGAAGCGGCCGCGGATATGGATATTCTCAATTACAAAACCTATGTGGCAGCCTTGCGTCAACGTCACGATTTTTTCCATCAAGCCGGCTGTCGTCTTTCCGATCACGGCATCGAGCGGCCCTTTGCCGAAAATTACACGGATGCACAAATACAGGGCATATTCGAACGAGCGCGATCCGGACAAATGGTTAAAGATTCGGAAATTCGACAGTTTAAATCAGCCATGTTGATAGATCTGGCCGTTATGGATGCCGAAAAAGGCTGGACACAGCAGTTTCATCTGGGCGCTTTGAGGAATGTCAACACCCGTGCCATGCAGCGACTCGGCCCCGACTCCGGTTATGACACGATCGGCGATTTTGAGATGGCACAGCCTCTGGCCCGCTTTCTGGATCGACTCGAAAATCAGGGAAAACTCGCCAAAACCATCCTGTACGTTGTCAATCCCCGCAATAACGAGATGATTGCCGCCATGATCGGCAATTTTCAGGATGGAAGCATACCTGGCAAAATCCAGTTCGGTTCCGCCTGGTGGTATAACGATCAGAAGGACGGAATGGAGGCTCAAATAAAAACTTTGGCAAATATGGGATTGCTCAGTCGATTTGTCGGTATGCTGACAGACTCCAGAAGTTTTCTTTCCTACCCGCGCCACGAATATTTTCGCAGGATCCTATGCAACCTGTTGGGCAATGATGTGGAAAATGGGGAGCTGCCCAA
>JASFSK010000035.1:0-15761 GCA_050114455.1 Desulfobacterales bacterium
GCATCGCCCGGAATCGCTGAAATGGTTTTTCGTTTCTCAGACAATACAGGAGCTGTCAGAATATTGGATAGCGATGATTTAAAATGAACCAGATCGGAAACATCCGATATATGGTTATCTGTATTTTTAGGTTAGATGGCCTACGCCCAAAATTTCAACTTCCAATTGTGCGGTAGGCGGTCTAAGATCCTTTACCGGATGCGCCATCCAGAAATTGGGCGGTAAATTTTTGGTTGTCCGCAGTGGTTATTTCATCCGGAAGTCTTTGCATTGCTAAGGATATGGCCGCGTCCACCAACTCCGATTTAAACGCTCTTTTGGCGTCAAGAAGCTGGCTTTCAATTTTTTTCATGGTACTCTCAAGTAGAATTTTGCTTTCCTGCTGCGCATCTTCAATGAGCTTCTGTTTTATTGTTTCGCCCTCTTGAATGATTCTCTCTTTTACTCTGGCAAACCGAACTTCGCTTTCATCAAGTATTTTGTTGGCATCCTGAATTTTCTTGTTGGCCGCTTCTTTTTTTTCCTCGACAATTTTAATTTCCCGGGCCACTTCTTCCCTGCGGCCAAGCAAGAAATCCTTTATCGGTGTTCTGGCATATTTTACCAGGATAAAGACGATAATTCCAAAATTCAACCAACGCATCACCAAATCAAATACCGGTCGCCAGTCGCCAGAATTATCAGCGGCTGAAGCCTCAGTGCCCAGCAGATGAATACCTATAACCACGGCCAATGTAAAACCGCAAATTTCAGCTAATTTAATGATCGCCTTCAACGGTTCACCCTCCGATTCAGCACCTTTTCCATAACAGATAGCGCCAGGGTTTCAGATTCTTCTTTAATATGCTTTTTCGCTTCAAAAATCTGAGCATCAACCTCTTTTTGGGCTTTATCTCTTGCCGCTTGGATTTCTTCCCGGGTGGCGCTAAAAATTTCATCCGCCTGGCGTCCGCCGTCCTCTTCAAGCGATGCCTTTTGGGCAAAGGCCTCCGCCTTAACAGCCGATTCCTGTGATCTAATCTGATCTGCAAGAGCGTCAAGTTTATGCCCAGCCGCTACAATATCCTGTTGAATACTCTTTATATGGTTTTCCCTATCGGCCATGACACTTCGCAAAGGTCGAAACATAATCCGATTCATGATGTACAGAAAAATCAGAAATGAGATGATTTGAACAATAAAAGTCTCATTTATGCTGATAAGTGCGATGTTACTGATAATTTGCATGGGTCATATTCCATCAGTCTGCAGTCAAATCGTCAGTTAGTAGCCTGCCGATATGCGGTTAAACAACAAATAAAAGCAATAAAGCAATAACCAGAGAATAGATTCCGGTTGACTCTGAAACCGCCTGTCCAACGAGCATTGTTCGAGTCAAAAGCCCGGCCTCTTTGGGATTCTTGCCAATCGCCTCACAAGCTTTGGCTGCGACCATGCCTTCGCCCACTCCCGGGCCGATGGCACCGAGTCCCATGGATATACCAGCTCCGATAAACGCTGCCGCTTTTACGATTTCCACACCTTCAATTGCCATTTTTTACCTCCCCTTTTAGAATAACGAATATCGATCGACGAATGTCGAATCAGTAAATTAGTTTTCTTGAATGACGAACGATTGAACAATTAAAAAAAACTAAACGATAGAATTCCTTAAATCGTCCATCGTCATTGCTAAACTACACTACAAATATTAATACCAGACTTACCACCATGGCATAAATCGCCGTGGACTGCGAAACCGCCTGACCTACCAACATGATCCGCATCAAATCGCCTGCATGTTCTACATTTCGTGCTACCCACTTCACGGCACCTTCAGCGGTCATGCCGTTGCCCAGCCCCGGTCCAATACCGCCAAAACCTGTGCAGATTCCAGCCCCTAACAACGCCATTGAAGCGCTCAGAGCCGATGACTCCGGAAATGTTTTGAACATCAATATAAAACTTACCAGTAAACCAAAAATAGAGGGAGTCTGAGACACCGCCTGTCCGACCAGCATGATGGTTGTCACATTTGCTGCAGTTTTGGGTTGTCTGGCGATTCCCTCGCAGCTTGCCCCGGCTGCCAGGCCGCCGCCGTATCCTGAACCGATGGCCGCTAGACCCATACTGATGCCGGCACCCAGATAAGCAGCCCAAGTCGGGAAAAGCGGAGCATTTCCAAAATTTATGAACATCAGCATCAGGGCCACCACCATGGAAAATATGGCGGGGGTTTGGCATACCGCCGAGCCAATGAGCATATTGGTCGTCAATTGGGAAGCTATGGCCGGCTGCCTCGCTATTCCGGCACAGGCCTTCCCACCCGGATATCCTGATCCGATCCCCGACCCGATGGCCCCAAAACCCATACTGATACCGGCCCCGAAAAGAGCAGCAGCCTTCAGGAGAGTTGGGACGGGTACGTCCAAAAATAGCAGCAGGATGGCGATGACCAATGCAAAAATAGAGGCCGATTCGGCCACGGCTTGCCCCACCAGCATATTCTTAAAAATCTCACCGGAATTTTTTGGATCCCGCGAGACGGCCACATTGGCCTGGGCGGCTGTATAACCTTCGCCGATCGCTGCGCCGATAGCACCGAGCCCCATTGCCAGGCCACCTCCGATATAGGCGGCTAAACTAACGATTGTTTCAACATTCAATGTCATTTTATTTCAACCATGAAAGACCGACCCGGACCAGCCGGGATTGATTATTGTATATTGAAAATTGAATATTTGCGGTCATCGCTTTGCTCCATCTATTTCATACGAAAATGCACGATGATGGATTTTCAGGGACCAGTCTACTTCACCTGTACTGAAATATATACAACCGTGAGCATGGTAAATACAAATGCCTGGATAGTGCCCACAAAGAGCCCGAAAAAAGCATACAGAAAAGGCGGAAGGATAATACTGTAAGTTAAATATGAAACCACCAGTATGATGATGGAACCGCCCATAATATTGCCGAATAAGCGAAAGGAAATGGAAACGATTTTTGCCAGTTCACCAATTACGTTCAACGGCATCATGAAAAATATCGGTTGAAAATATTCTTTGAGATAAGCCTTAATCCCCTTGGATTTTATCCCGGCGTAGTGGGCGATAACAAATCCCATAATCCCTAGTCCCAATGTTGTATTGAGGTCCTTGGTTGGTTCTTCGAGGTGGGGGATGATTCCCAACCAGTTGGAAAAAAGCAAAAACATGAACAATGCACATACGAGGGGCGCATAGGTTTTGGCCAAATCTTTTCCCAGAGCATCCTCAGTAAGCTCATACAGCAGGCTGACAATCAACTCCCCCAGTGCCTGAATCGGTCTGGGCAGGATACTTTTTTTGCTGCTGGCACTCATACCGATGATGATCAGCAATGCAAAAACAATCCAGGTCATTAGGATAACTTCTAGATTTATTGTTATATTGTGCCCAAAAAAAGGTATGATCAGCTGATGCAATTTGCCCAGTTCATCCATAATTATGCCTCTTTATTCCGGATCGAGTTAATCAGCCTTAGGAAATGATCTGCCAAAATAGCATACTGGATCATAAAAAGGCCGATGATTGCAGCTACCAGATCGAACTGATCAAATTTAACCGCCACCACAATCGGAATCGCCATCAAAGCGTATCTGAAAAAAATTGAACCCAGGGATAGAATAAAGGTTTTTCTTTTGGATTTGCCTAATCGCAATGGCAGGGTTTGGCCGATGAGTATAAAGTTCGCTATACTGAAAATGGCGCCGAGAACGAGCCCTTTACCGACAGGTTTTTGCCCGGCCAGAAAAAAACAAATTCCAAAAATAATGGCCATCCAGATCGCCCGGGAACAGTATTTTTTCTGTGTCTGTTTAACGGACTCCATCGCCCCGATTTTTTCGTTCGTTGCTGTTGTCTTCAATAACCTCCAGGATCTGACGATACACTGTAATACCGCCGCCGATGATGCCCAAAATAGTAAATATCGCTACGAAAATGCCTTTGGTTCCCAACCACTTGTCCAGGTATAATCCCACGAAAAAACAAAAGACGATACATCCGGCCATCGTCAGGCCGATTTGCATGACGATTGTTAAATTCTCGGTCCATGCCCGGTTTTTTTTATAATTAAAAAACATGGCGATAATATTAAATTGGGTCCCGGACCATTTCCCTGGAATTGAAAATCCACTTTCTACCAACTAATTATCTCATGTGTCAAGAGTGAATTCCAGGTGATCTAGATATTGATAAACAAAAAAACAGAAAAGAGGACGAGTGCCATCAGGGCGCCAAATCCAACTGCCCTGGATGTCATCGCATTTCAGAGTGTTGTATTGTCTGTAGATCTCAATGCTGAGTGATAGGGCGACCCCTGGGGTTGCAACGGCCACAACGATTGCGGTAAGCATAGGTACCTGGGGCAGTGGATTGATGAAATGGATGGCGCTGATAGCAGCAGTTTGGTTCGTCAAACCAATCTCAAAGATCGATCAGACGAAATCCACCAAAACGTGTGGTAGAAATGAGTTGACCCGATGACCTCGCCCTTCTTACCATTACTTAATTTCACCGCAGAGTCGCAAAGGACGCAAAGATAAGCTTTCATTTTATTTGCCGGACTGTCTCAGCGGCAAATAAAAATAAATTACTCTCAGTGACCTTTGCATCTCGGCGGTGAAAATATTACTGACATACCTCAGCGTATTTAGGAATAATGGCACTCAGGGTGTTGGTCAAAAAAGATCAGTGGGAGACCACTCGATAGCTTGCTGATTTATATCCTTTTATTTTTTGGATATGAAATGTGAGAATTCGGCTCTCATAGTTTTCAATGAAGCTCTTCAGTTTCTGTTTCGCCTGTTGAAACTTATCGCTTTGCAAGTTGTGTATGAGGTTGTGGATATCTTTTGCTCTGCATTCGCATACGATATTGGGGCCATCTCCGATTAAGACTTCCCATTCCCTGGCGACGGGTAACCCCAATTCTTCAAGAAGCGGATAAAATGTATCGATGACATAACGGCCATATTCCTTTTTATCACCAACAAGATCCCACATCTGGATAAATTTAACCGTATCTTCAAGAACATCGGTGGAATATGAATCCTTTTTACCGGTTTTAACCAGAATTTTGGTTTTATATTTTTTTACATAATTGAGCAGCTCACCCTTTAGTTCCTTATAATTTTTGTCCTTCAGTGCCTTTTCAATGAGATCTAGATCATTTGCGACGCTTTCAAACATTATTTCGCTGTAAGCGCCCACGAGTACCGACCACACCGCCACTGTGTGCAAACCTAACAGATTGACTCCGGGAATAAACTTTTTTAAGATGAATTTATGATATTCATCGGTTTTGTCAGGAATCACGGTCCAATATTGATTCAGTTTGACTCTCATCGCTTAACCCTCCTCGTGGTGTTCGAAACTTGATTCAAAAATTCTCAACTCAGTCGATATGGGCTATGATGAATTGCAATAACGAACTGCAGCGACAGTAGCATATTCGTATCGTCGTACGCAACTAGTATTTGTTCGGATCAACGAGTTTGCATATCAGTTGAAAGGCCAGTTCCAGGCTGACTCGGCTCATATTCAAAACCAAATGGTAAAGCTCAGGCCTATCGTAATCCGACTTGCCTAACTTGCGGTAAAGATTCATGCGGCGTTTGTCTTCATTTTTCACTACCTGGGCGGCACGACTCTGAGACATTTCATAATTCTTCTGCATGAACTTCACCCTGTTTTCGAAGGTGTCAATCAACAATACATGGTGTGCATCCGGATGGTCGTTCAAGATGTATTGGCTGCCGCGACCCAGGATGACCACATTTCCGTCGTCAGCCATTTGAGCGATTATAAGCACTAGATAATCCAGATATATTTCTTCGTCGATATAGCCACGCTCCTCTTTTAATATACGGCCCACCAGGGGTTTTGAGACCGTTTTAGAAATAAATTTCGAAAATTTGCCGCCGGCTTCTTTTTCAATCGTTGTGACAAAATTGATGGAGACATTGGCCATTTCTGCGACCATTTTAATAATTTCCGTATCGGCAAAGGTATATCCGAATTTTTGCGCGATCATTTTCCCGAGGGTGAGCCCACCGGCTCCGAATTGTCTTGAGATGGTGATTACGGCCATCAAATCCTCCATAGGTAATGTTATTCGTTAATGGTTATTGGGTTTGATTGAAAACAACTTTTTTGGTTGATTACGATAAGCTTTTGAAAAAATTTGATTATCTTTTTCCAATAACAAGTAACGAATAACCAGCAACTGCAAATTGGTTAAACTCACATTGGATCGGTATAAGAATGTTGCCTGTCAGCCTCCATATCGCTTTTTTATTCTTTTTCAAAAGGAATCAACAAGGTGGGGTAAACTGATTCTTCAGCAATCGATCGGGGTGTGCTCCCAAGCCACCTTTCGACCCAGGCCGTCTTTCCCGAAGAACCTAGCACAATCATTGATGCCTGATGCTCCCTTGCCGCTCGTTCGATTTCCTTATCTGGGTCACCGATGTAAACGTGAACATCTGCCTTGATGTCCTGATCTTCAAATACGTCACAGATTTTTTCAAGTTTCTTTCTCGTTTTTTTCCGGAGGCCTTGAACTTCCATGGCCGAAGTGCCTTTCAACTCTTTTTGGCTGACCACGTGAATGATATGGATTTCGTTGATAACTCCATTGAGAACCTTTAAATATTCCACCGCTCTCATGCTGGCTGGAGACCAGTCTATTGCCAGCAATGGCTTTTCAAATGGTTTTTCGATAGATATGGCCGACTCTGACAGTTGTTTGTACACCAGCACCGGAGTTGAGGTCCTTCGCAATAACTCGGTGACGTCCGAGCCCGCATATAAATGCTCTATCATCCCCTTGTGCGGTCGACCAATGACAATCAGGTCGGCTTCCTCTTTTTTGGCGGCTTTAATAACCTCGGAGACCATGCTGCCGACCACAATGTAGACACCGACTTCCATCCCCTGCTCGAACAGATCCTCCGCCCAGTCGATAAATCGAATATTGGCCGTCTCTCGCAACCGGATCTCCTCTTCTTTCAAATATCCGGCTCCGCGGTGCATGGCAACCCGGTCTCGTTCAATGACATTCACAAAAACCACATGGCTCAGAGATGCCTTTCGTAGGCTGAGTAACGATTGTAATGCATCAAAGCCAAGCTCTTCAAACTTTGTCACAAAAAGCAGTTTTTTTATGTCCATGATCTTCGTCACTTCTCAATTAGGAATTAAACGAACATATCTGAATCATCCCAGATATTGTTTAATGGCGTCCGCCAGCTCGTCGGGTTCGACGGGTTTCTCCAGATAAATATCGGGTTCCGGCACTTCTTTTCCGCCGAATTCGGTCAAGGCCTTCTGGGACCTCAAAAAGGTTTTTTTGGCGATTCCCGAGAGGATGATAACCTTGATATTCTTCAACGTCTTGTCGGTTTTCAGGTCACGGTATAGTCTTATTCCGCTCTGCCGCGGCATCAGAACATCGAGTATGATTAGATCCGGCTTCTGTCCTTTGATCATCTTGAGCCCTTCTTCACCGTTGGCTGCTTCCAGGGGTGTATACCCGTGTTCCTCCAGAACCGTTACACTGAACAATCTGACATCCGGATCATCGTCTACAACCAGCACTTTTTTGCCCATGACAAATTCCTCCTTGGGGACAATTTATTTTTCTAAAAGAATTTTGTAAAACAACATGGCCAAGAACAGCCAGCCGTGATTCATTTTGTACGTTATCAATTTGAAGGTGCCCGTTTTCAAAACGTTTTATTCAACTGTCAAACGCTAGGGTTTCGATTTACCGCATTTAATCGACTATGTCCATATCTAGTGAATCCGACCAAATTAATAATTCACTTATGTCGTTGCTGAATTCGCAGCACGATAAATTGATTTCAGCTTTCAGGCCGCCGATGGATTCTACCTGAAATCTGAACACTAATACAGCAGCCGTAGGTCCTTCAATGATGTTACATGAATTTTTAGATCATACTATAAATCATCTCTCCGATAATTTTTCCCTGTAAGGAAGCCTGACGGTGAAGACGGTGCCTTTGCCTAGCTCGGAATCAACCTCAATTGTCCCGTTATGTTCTTCAATCAGCTTGCGGGTGACCATCAAACCAAGTCCTGTTCCGCGGTGACCTTTGGTGCTGAAAAAAGACGTAAACAGTTGTTGGATAACTTTCCTGTCCATCCCCAAGCCGTTGTCGCTAACTTCAAATCGAATAAAACGTTTCTCCTCAAGAGTCGTTTTAATCCCGACCTGCCAGGATTTGTTTATATCGTCATCGAAAAGGCAGGCATCGACGGCATTGGACATCAGATTCAGAAGACTTTCATGAATCGTATCAGGATCCATGGAAACCTCTCCAATCGTCTCATCGAGATCCGTTGTTATCTCAACGTTGTTCTCAATAGCTTTGTCCTTGAGCAACTCGCAGACTTCATTTGCAATTTCGTTTGGCCTGCAGACTTTGTATTCCGGTTCGCGTTCTTTTGAATAGGACAGCAAATCCATCACCAGATGCGATGTCCGGCCGACATTTCTTTTTATCATATCCCAGCCTTTTTTGAGCTTGTCGGAATCATTTTTATTGATTCCGATGTCGACCAGGTAAGTGCCTCCCTTGAGGCCGTGCAGAATATTCTTAATTCCATGAGCCAAACCGGCAATGGTCTGGCCAATGGCGGCCAGCCTTTCGGATTGAACCAGTTCTTTTTCCAATCGCTTGATTTCTCTCAAATCCTGAAAAAAGGCAACAGTGCCCATTTCTTCGTCTTTTTCCTGTAAAACCGTCCCCGAAAACCTGACAGGGATTTTCTGGCCGTCGTTGGATGCTATGGTCGTATCAATCCAGGGAAAATCCCTGACGTCATTCCTCCCGCTGATCGTGTCTTGAAACTTGTCGGCAATCTCCGGCGGATATAGCTCCATCACCGTCATTTTATAGATCACCTCGGATTGACGGTATCCGAAAATACGCTCAGCGCCTGGGTTGTATATAATGATGTTTAAATCCCGACCGGTGGCGACGATCCCATCGTTTGAGCTCCGGATGAGCTTGGTTTGGAAATTAGTTTGTCTCCGTAATTCTTTGGTTGCAAAATCGATTTTATTTTCGAGGTCTATCGTATATTCTTTTAACTGTCGCTTGATATCCAGTTTTTCTTCGGCCCTTTTAAGGGCAATGGAAAGCGCATCATCCCTAACGGGCTTGTTAATGAAATCTGAGGCGCCGTATTTAAGCGCTTCGATGGTATTATCAATATCGCCATGGCCGGTGATGATGATGACTTCCGTGTTTGGGTCAAGCGCTTTAATTTTTTCTAAAACTTCGATACCATCCATTCCCGGCATTTTGATATCGGTGATAACAATTTCCGGTTTATGCGCGGCAAATGCATCCAGGCCTTCAGCACCGCTAAGCGCCGGGATAACCTTGTATCCGTCTGCCCGTAGCGATATCCCCAGGACTCTTACGATATCCGGCTCATCATCTATGAGGAGTATTTTGTTCATGGCCACCAAGATTCTTCCGGGTTTTATCTGACAGCCGGAAATTTTAATTTGAATGTCGTTCCAACACCCAGTTCGCTGTCAATCCCAATTTTTCCGTTATAATCTTTGACGATGCCGTAGCTGATGCTGACACCCAAACCGGTACCTTTGCCGACTTTTTTGGTTGTAAAAAAAGGTTCAAAAATTTTATTCTTAACTTCTTCCGACATGCCGGTGCCGGTATCGTTGACATGTACCACGACTTGATCGTTTTCAACAAACGATTTTATTGTCAGCAGCTTTTGTGATTTTTGATGGTCGGCACTGTTAGACTTTTCATCCATGGCATCGATGGCATTCGAAACCAGGTTGATGAGCACCTGTTCCAGCCGGTTGTGTTCGGCCATGATTTCCGGAATATCTGGGTCAAGATCCAGAGTTGTCTCAATATCGTGTACCTTGAGTTGGTGGCCGAAAACTTTGAAAACATCCTTGATAGGATCGTTGATGTTGACCTTGCTGTGGACGAGTTCTGATTGTCTAGCGAAATCTCTGACGTGTTTGATGACAGCGGCTGCACGTTCAACATTGGCGACAATGTCATTGGCCATGGATCTCAGGTCATCATCTTCGATCGGCTGGCCCCTTTTCAACATCTTCAGGAAAAAGTCGGCACATACCTGGATAACATTCAACGGCTGATTGATTTCGTGGGCCATGCCGGCCGCCATTACCCCTAATGTAGTCATTTTACCGGCTTGAATCAACTGGGTCTCTTTTTCTACTACTTCGGTGATATCGGTTGTGGATACGATAATCACATTACGTTCGCCGTATGTCGCAAAACTCATGTTGATATTGACATAAAATGGCTTACCGCCCTTGCGATAGTGTCGCTTTTTGGTGAACAGAAACGACTTATCTTTTGAGAGATTCTTTAAGCCTTGGGCAAGCTCTTCATCCGTATCTTCTCCGATTTGGAGAAACGGTAGACCCAGCAATTCTGCACGCGAATACCCGTAGCTGTCCTGGGCACGTTGATTTAGATCCAGGATTTTAAAGTTACTGCTGCTGAGAATGAATATCGGGTTGGGATCACTGTTGAACAGGGTACGATATTTTTCTTCGGATTTTATGTACTGATCCTGCAGCATGGCGTTTTCCACGGCCACGCCGATTCGGTTGCCGATCAGTTCTAGAACATTTTTCTGTTCATGGCTGAAGTACATCGGTTTTTTACTGCCGATGCGGATAACGCCGAAGGTTTTCTTCTCCTTACTGCTGATGGGAACATAGGCGATCGAGGCTATGTTGTCACGCTCAAGGGTGCAGATTTCATCGGGACAGTCGTCCGGTAATTCTTCAAATATGGTGTACTCATTGCTCTGGGCAACTCGGTGGATGATGCTGCTATCATCGAGAACATTGATCTCATTGCATGCATCTTCCGACAATCCCTGGCAGAAACGTAGATGATATTTTCCATCATCATCCAATAAATAGATGCAAATGCCGTCGGCAGACAGAAATTTTAGCAGCTCTTCAACGGCCCGGTTGATTCTTGCATGCAGATCCGAAGGCGCATTCAGGGCACTGTAGATAGAGCACAGGGTGCTCAATTCCTGGTTATGTTTTTCGCGTTCCTCTTCCGCCTTTTTGTCCTCGGTTTTATCCCAGAGGGTTTCGATGGCGCCTACAATAGTGCCATCACGCCCTTTTATCGGTGCCGCCGTAAACCAGCACCATTTTCCATTTTCTCCCAAGCGGGGGAAAAATACTTCCGCCTCATAGGCCTCCTCGATTAGAGCGGACTTGCGCCATTTTTTGCCATATAATTTTTTAATTTCGTCTTCACCGATTTGATCCAGGATAACATCAGCCATTGTGGGACGTGCTTTACCCCAGAAGGGCGTAGACGGCCTACTGGTTCCGACCATCGTTTCCGCCGGCGCCCCCGTCAGCTTCTCCATGGCTGTATTCCAATAGGTAACAATATGGTCCTTGTTGAGGACAAAAGTTGGTATGGTACTGCCTTGAATGATTTGCGATATGGCCCTTTCGCTTTCAATCAATTCGCGCTCTATCTCCATGTAGCGGTTGCTTCGTTCGGCGACCACTTTTGCCAGTCTGTCGCTGAACTGTTCGAAAAGATTATCCATATTGCCGGCACTGAATTTTTTCCGGTGCAGTTCCTCTAAGGCCTTGCGTTTTTCCTTTTCAAACTGGAGTGACGTCCAGATGGTTCGAAATTCCACGTGATCAATAAATTTAATCCCGTCCGGTCTGGTGGCGTCTATCAGGGTACCCAGCTTTGCGTTGGCTGTGACCTCCATCAAGATTTGCAAATTCTCAAGTCGATAAAGGTCCCGATAGTCGCAAGTGATAAATATTCCCATCTTTTTAGCGTACAATAATCCTTCAGCTTTGGGATTCTGATCGGCAACGCCAATTATTGTGGGGTGTTGCTCTTTGAAATGCTCACTGTGGAGCAACTGTAGAAATTGTTTGCAAAGCTTACCGCCGCCAACAATGGCGATCTTCGATTTTAACAGTTTATTCAACATTGTTCAGTGCCTTTAATCGACTGAATATTTAAGGATTATTCCGGTTTAAAAAAAGGATTTTTAATTGACCGACTGAAACGCGGACCCAGTGTCTGTGCTACGTAAGCGACTCCTTCAAATATTCAATTTGCTGAATTTTACAGGCAATTTTCTATTATCACGGCAGATTTCCGCCAAGCGTTCCCCACGATCTAAAAAAAGATAAAGGTTATGACGACATAACAGGGGATCAGATATATCAACGTGTATTTTAGAATATAACCGAAAAAGCTCGGCATGGGGGTTCCCGCTTCTTCGGATATGGAACGGACCATGAAATTGGGCGCATTTCCGATGTAGCTGCATGCTCCAAAAAATACCGCGCCGGCTGAAATTGCTTTCAGATAGATGGCATTTTCTGTCATCAGCAGTGGAACTGCACCAGCTTCCACCATTCCGGGATAAAAACTGCCGAGAGCAGTGTTAAAAAACGTAAGATAAGTCGGAGCATTGTCAAGAAAGCTAGAAAGTGCACCGGTCACCCAGAAATAATGGGTGGGCTGTGTGACGCTGTTAATTAAGAAAGCCAGAGCGCCCTGGGGGCCTGCCTTCAGTATCAATAGACATGGAATCATGGTGATAAATATGCCAATAAACAGGTAGGCCACTTCTATTATCGGAAACCAAGTAAAGTCATTGTCCTCTCTCAGGCCGCGGGACGTTGATACCAGCGATAGAACTCCCATAATTATCAGCAGACCGTCACGCACCCAATCCTGCACGGCTCTGTGAATACCGAAGGTAGTGATTTCACCCCAATCGACGACACCGCTCATTAAAACGGAGCCGACAATGCCTGCCAAGAAAATGAAATTGTGTACGCCTTCCAGCTTTAACGGCTCTTTAACATCGCTCTCTGAGGGAGCAGTAACCCCCTCTTTACGGTAATGGTAAGCGTCTAGTAGGTAGTAGGTCACCAGAAGCAGAACAATCACTGCGATCATATGGGGCATTATTTTGAACGTCCAAAAAAATGACACACCGTGCAGAAATCCTAAAAAGAGGGGCGGATCGCCAAGCGGGGTTAGTGATCCGCCGACATTGGCAACCAGAAATATAAAAAATACGACCATGAAAGTTCTGTTCTTTCGATAATCGTTAGCCCGCAAAAAGGGGCGAATCAGCAGCATGGCCGCCCCGGTCGTCCCCATCCAAGAGGCCAGCAGGGTGCCGACCATCAGGATTGCCACGTTTACCAGGGGTGTTCCCCGAAGGGTGCCGCGCAGTAGAATACCACCGGAAACCGTGTAAAGAGACCATAGGAGAATGATAAAGGGGACATAGTCTGCAAGAATGATATGCAGAATTTCATATACCGCATCGCCTTTAAATGCGATCAAAAAAGGAACGGCAAGACTGGCAGCCCAGAAACCGGAAATTTTTCCAAAGTGATGGTGCCAGAACTCAGGCATTAACAGGGGACAAAGCGCGATGGAAAGCAGCATAAAGGCGAATGGGATGCAGCTCCACAGGGGTAGGGTTTCACCCAAGTTCGGATGGCCCTGCCCGTGGCCTCCATCCGCCGTGCCATGGGCCGCATCATCACTGCCGGCGTTATGCGGCGACGCCGTTTCATGTCCGGTTTCAGCGGCCTGGCCGGCTGAAGCCAATTGCATGACCGGATGATTCGTGCTCGTCTTATCAGATGCGAAAGCGGAAACAGAAAATGTCAGAACCATTATGACAAGGACAACAGCCGATTTTCTAAAAGGTTTCATATGGCACTTCCATATTCGTGTTTGTCTGTTTGGTTGTCGGTTAATCCTTTGCATGTCAATTGTTTCGGTGACCAACAAGCGCAGATGTGCACCCCTGTCATGAATGCTTGAATTGCACGGAAAAAAAAGCAGATCCTATCGACATTTACCTTCCGTGATCAGTTGCGATAGTGATCCGACGGCAAAGACGGACTGCACATTACCAAAGTTTCCCCCGGTTTAAAAGCAATTTTTTTAGGCGCGACATCATGACACGGAATCTTCACAAATCCGCCAGCTTCAGATAAGATTTTTAAGCTGCAGTCAATGATTTTGAGGATTGATTTAGGGTTTGACCCCAAGCGCAGAATCCACTATATTAGATGATACCTGTCAAATACGATCCTTTGGGCAATCATTCTCAAAAAGCCGATCCTGCTTGCCTTTTCATCCGGGGCTGTTGCGTTAATCATGAAATGGGGCGCATCGAATGAGATTTACCATCATTTTCTTTTTTGCTTTGATCTTTTGTCCTCTATCCATTACAGGCGCTGCATTTGCCAAGCTTTCACCGCCGGCCGTTGGGGGTACTTTACCTAAGATCATCCTAACTGTGCCCGGCGACATTGAACTGCAGCAATATTTAGGTCTTGCGGGAAAAAAGACATTTAGCATCCCCGAGATAAAAGCCGAGATTGTCCTGATCGAGATTTTCAGCATGTATTGACCGTTTTGTCAGAAGGAGGCTCCTTCTGTAAATGAAATGTTTAGAAAAATAGAAAGCGACAATAGTTTGAAGGACAAGGTAAAGCTCATTGGCATTGGTGTGGGCAACTCAAAGTTTGAAGTCGAATATTTCAAGAAAGTTTATAATATACCGTTTCCACTTTTCCCAGACGGTGACTTCGCCATCCATAAAAAACTGGGAGAGGTCAGAACGCCTTATTTTATAGGCTTACAAAACTTAGCCAACGGTGGGCATCGTATCTTTTACTCAAAGCTCGGCGGCGCAAGGGATGCGGATACACTGCTACGCAAACTTTTGAAAGATTCAGGGCTGAAATAGGCCGATCACAGGTTGCGGATTGTAATATTGGGATTAGAGATTACTTTCAAGAAGCGCCCAAAAATTGCCAAACTCCGAAAATGGTATTAAAAAGCTATCTGCCATCTTCCGTCCGCAAAAAGAAGATCGGGCAAATTTTGTTTTAGGAGATTAAACCCATGAAAATCCTAACTGCTGCACTAATTTGCGTGAGTTTCATATCAGTCCTTCTGTCAACTTCTGCCTTGGGAGCTTCTGCAGCCTTTAAGGACAATATCTATCATCCGGGTCAGCTTAAACCCATTGACAGCAAATTAAAGGTTAAGATCGGGGAGCGCGCACCCGACTTCTCCCTTCCATCCGTTACCGGTGAAAAAATCTCCCTAAGCCAGTACAAAGGCAAGAAAAATGTCATGATATCATTTGTTCCGGCGGCCTGGACGCCTGTATGCTCCGATCAGTGGCCTGGATACAACATCGTAAAAGAAATGTTCGATGAAAACCAAGCTGTCCTGCTCGGTATCACCGTGGATAATATCCCAACGCTTTACGCCTGGACCAAGCAGATGGGGCAGCTGTGGTTTCCAGTACTTTCAGATTTTTGGCCACACGGCGCGGTCGCAGATAAATACGGCGTGTTGCGTTCTGATGGGGTCTCTGAAAGAGCTCTTTTTTTTATTGATAAGGAAGGCATTATCCGGGATATCCGGATAAGCGATATCAATAAACGGCCTGATCTGGAATATTGCTCGGTTGGTCTACAAAAGATGCACAAAAAATAGCACCCAATTGTGGGTTGCGAGTTAAGCGTTTCGCGCCAAAATGACAGGGAGCAATGGGAAATTACTAGAATTATAGAATGAAAACCAGAATAAAAATGAATGTTCTAATCCACTCGGTGACACTGGCAGTCGTACTATT
>JASFSK010000036.1:0-15721 GCA_050114455.1 Desulfobacterales bacterium
CGTTGGCGGTTTAACCAACGCGCATATTGATAAAGCGCACCGAACGCTTTGGCGGCATTTTCCGGAAATTTAAAGACCGGAACGCCTTGCTCCTGCAAATAATTTACACCCGAGGATACATCGATAATTCCCATAAAACAGCACAGAATGGGTTTGTAGGAGCGTCTGGCAATCCGGACAATGGCTTTTGCGGTCCCGAGTACATCGGTCATGGATTGGGGGGTTAAAATCACCAGGGCACCATCAACACCCTCGTCTCTGATGACCGCGGCCAATGCATTTTCATACCGGTCCATGGGAGCATCACCAATAACATCCACCGGATTTTGTAAATTTGCCGTTTTGGGCAGATGGCTGTCTAGAGCTTCGATCGTGTCTTCATGAAATTTCGCCAATTTAAGACCGGAAGACTCGGTCATGTCGGTGGCCACGATGCCAGGTCCACCGGCATTGGTGACAATCGCCACCCGATTGCCGTCCGGAACCTTGCGGCGAAGTTTTCCCAGAGCACTTTCATTTTTATAGGCAAAGGCCGTGGCAAAATCAAACAGTTCATCGATGGAATCGACTCGTATAATTCCCGACTGTTGGAAGATGGCATCATAAACACCCTCCGTTCCGGCCAGTGCCCCTGTATGAGAAGCCGCCGCCCGAGCACCGGCACCCGTGCGACCGGATTTTATCACCAGTATCGGCGTCGGTCGAATATCGCCGGATGTAATCTCCTTTACGGCCTCTATAAATTCGGGCCCTCTGCGCAGTTCTTCCAGATATAGCATGATTACCTCGGTGTCTTCGTCCTCGTGAAAATACCTTAGCAGATCAAGCTCATCGACATCCGCTTTGTTGCCGATGGAAATAAATTTAGAAAAGCCGAAATCCCGATCGTCAGCAAAATCGAGGACCGCCGTGCACAACGCCCCACTTTGGGAAATAAAGGAGATATTCCCGGCTTTGGGCATACGGGCCGAAAAACTGGCATTTAACCGCACATTGGAAAGAGGATTGATCACCCCCAGGCAGTTGGGACCGATCAGCCGAACACCTGCCTGTTTGCACATGGCGACAATTTTATTCTCAATATCAAGGCCTTCTTCTCCCACTTCACGGAAGCCGGCAGAAACAATGACAATCCCATTGGTCCCTTTTTCGATAGCCTCTTTTGTGGCTGCCAGTGCTGGTCCGGGGGGCAGGATGATCATGGCCAAATCCACGCTGTCGGGGATGTCTGCAATGGTCGGGTAAGCCCTGACGCTAGAGACAGAGCGGGCCGTCGGATTCACCGGGTACAGGGTGCCCCGATAACCTCCCTTTAATATGTTGACGAAAATATCATGGCCCACTTTTCCGGGTGTTTTGGATGCGCCAATGACGGCAAGGGATTGCGGGGAAAAAATTGCATCGAGTTTATTCACTCTTGAGCTCCTTTTGTATCTTTAATGCTTGGGTATATATTTTGTTTTTGGAAATGCCGGACTCGGCTGCAAGCTCCCTGGCAATCGATGACAGTGTATACCTGCGACTGATAACGGCGGATCTGAGCCGCTGCTCAACAACTTCCCAGGTGAGGCTTTTGTCTCGATCCCATCCGGCGACCAGGAGTGTACATTCTCCTTTAATGCTGGTTCGGGTCTTCAGCCGCATGGTGATCTCTGACAACCGACCCCTTAAAAATTCTTCGTGGAGTTTGGTCATTTCCCGGGCCAGAACTGCGGCGCGATCTCCCATAATATCTTCAATTTCAGCCAAAAGCATCCGGATTCGTTTGGGCGATTCATAGAAGATAAGGGTCCGGGGTTCACATGCAAGATTGTTTAGTTGCTGCAAGCGTTGGGTCTTCTTTTTGGCCGGAAACCCCAAAAAAATATATGAATCCGTCGCTAATCCAGCAGCGCTAAGAGCAGCGGTGGCAGCAGAAACGCCAGGAATGGGTACGACCTCCAAGTTCTCGGTCAGCGCTGAGGTGATCAGGCGATAGCCGGGGTCTGAAACGGTTGGCGTGCCGGCGTTGGAGACCAGCGCGACGGACACGCCTTTGACGAGTTTAGCAATCAGTTTGGGGGTTCTCTCGGCTTCATTGTGTTCGTGGTAGGAGATCAAGGTGCCTTGAATGGCGTGCAGCCCCAAAAATCTGCGGGTTTTACGGGTGTCTTCGGCGGCTATCAGATCCACCTCGCGTAAAATATTCAGGGCCCGTATGGTAATGTCATCGCGGTTGCCGATGGGTGTGGCGACGACATAAAGCGTGCTCGGGCGAACGACCTTCATGCTCTTATTTGTGACCGGATTATTCATAGGAGAGCTCAAAGGCATTTTTAATGATTTCTATTTGAGGTTCGTCTTGATTGGAAGTGATGGCAATGACATCAAACCTGGCTTTGGCATTCGACTGTTTGGTGGCTTTAAGATAAGAGAGGGCCACCATTGATAGGGTACGTTGTTTTTTGGGTGTAATTGCCCATTTTGGATTTCCGAATCGCATTGATCTTCTTGATTTCACTTCCGCGAAAACGAGGGTTTTCTTCTCTTTGGCAATAATATCAATTTCACCCAATTTTGTGCGGTAATTCTGCTCAATAATTTTATATCCATTTTTTTTTAGATACCAAACTGCCAAGGATTCGCCTTGCTCACCGAATGCCTGTCGGTTGTTTCGCATTTGAATATTCCTTTACTCCTCTAAAACTTTTTCGATGGATGGGAGTGCAGCCGTATTTTTGGATGGCGTCCCTGTGAGCCCTGGTGGGATACCCTTTGTGTTTGGGGAAATTAAATTGGGGATAGTAATGGTGATATTTTTGCATTAGGCAGTCCCGGGTGACCTTGGCGATGATCGAGGCTGCGGCGATTGAAATGCTCAAGCTATCACCTTTGATGATTGGCTGTTGGGGCAGATTGGATGAAATCGGAAACATGCCGTCGATCAGCAGATAATCGGGCTGGGGTTTGAGATTTTTAACGGCAATGGCCATGGCCAGCAGTGAGGCCTGTAAGATATTGATTCGATCTATTTCGATCGGGTCTACAATGCCAAGGCCGATTGAGACAGCGTCGGTGTAGATTAGATCGTACAGCTCCTGCCGCTTTTTGGCAGACAATTTTTTGGAATCGGATATATCTGAATTTTGAAATGTGGCTGGCAAAATGACGGCCGCTGAAACAACTGGGCCGGCCAAGGGACCCCGGCCGGCCTCGTCAATGCCTGCAATATCGTTACAACCTTTTGCGGCGGCTTCTTTTTCGAATACCCATAAATCCATGTTGGAATTCGGAATTGCGCATTGTTTTAGTTAAACCGTCGTTCTTTTATTCTTGCGGCTTTTCCTCTAAGTTTACGCAGATAGTAAATTTTAGCTCGCCGTACCCGGCCCCGGGTGATGATTTCAATCTTGTCGATAATGGGGGAATGGGTCGGGAAAATACGTTCCACGCCAATGCCGTAAGAAATCTTGCGTACCGTAAATGTTGCATTGGTCGAACCTTTGCGCTTGGAGATGACAACGCCCTGGAAAGCCTGGATTCGTTCTTTTTCGCCTTCTTTTATTTTTACATGGACTTTGACGGTGTCACCCGGTCCAAAAGCAGGCAAGTCCATGCGCAAATGTTCCTTTTCTAATTTTTCTATTTTTTTCATTTCTCCTCCAAAAATGTGTTTAACCTAAATTGAAAACCTGGTCTAATGGGTAAGGTCAAAGAAAATTTACCCAAGGCGGATGTCGTATTTCAAAATACGATCTTTGGATTTAAACACAGTCGCTCTAAAGCAACCCTCTTCTCGGTGTGAGTTGCAGTTTAATTTCTCTGAGCCCGCCTTCTTTACTCTCTGGGTCCTAGCAGCCTGTCCAGTATAATCGACGCTGCGGACCGAACCGACAAATGATTATATTCCGTGGCACCTGTAATCGGTTCCAGCACCAAGTCCGCTTCGGAAATCACCGATTCGTCCAACCCCCAAGCCGTCCCAAATATCAGCAAATGCGGCCACCCGCCTGCAAGCATGTCTCTGAATTCAATGTAGCCGACACTGGTCGGATACTTTCGGGCACAGGTCGTTACCGTCTTTGGTTCTCTGTTTTCAATACTTTTGATGTCTTCGGTGACATCATCTAAAGCGTCCTTTACCCTGATCAATTCCAGAGCATCGCGTCTATCCGGGTTATAGTCGGCTCCAACACCGTCGGTCCAATGGGCAATTATTTTGTTTGCGAGAACCTTCTGGTCAGCAAGCGGAGTTACCAGGTAGAAGGCTTTTACGCCATATGTTTTTGCCGCCCTGGAAATATCGTGGATATCCAGATTGGTCAACGCCGACGCGATGATTTCACCTCGCTTATTTACAACCGGATAATGGGTCAATGCCACATAAAGACTGGGCATAGATGCATCTACTGCCTATTTTTATACATCTTCTCTCGTAAAATCATGAAATGAAGAAATCATCATGATCTAATAACGAATAACAAATAACTTCTATTCGGGCTTTTTACTTCTATTCAGGCTTTTGGCCTCTTTTTCAGTCTGAAGTTTCAGAATTTCACTTATCTCCCGGCGCCATTTATCCAGAATTTCAATTTCCTGCCGGTTCAAAATTTTCTTTTGCAGCAGATCCGGCCTTTTGCGCAGCGTCCGCATCAGAGATGATTCAAGGCGCCATCTTTCAATTTCCTGATGGTGGCCGGACAGCAAAACTTCGGGGACTTCACGGCCCTCGTAGTTTTGCGGGCGAGTATAATGTGCATGTTCCAGCAAACCGTTTGAGAACGAATCATTTTCGGCAGCATTCTCTCCGCCCAGGACGCCGGGAATTAACCGCGTGACGGCATCGATGATAATCATGGCTGCCAGCTCGCCGCCAGTTAAAACATAGTCGCCAATTGAAATTTCATAGTCGATGTAATCGTGGCAGATCCGTTCATCGACACCTTCGTAACGGCCGCAGATCAGTACCAACCCTTCAAAAGCAGCCAGTTCTTTGGCCAATTTTTGACTGAATGGCCTTCCTTGCGGCGTCAGCAATACGGTCCCCGCCGCAGGCATTTTCCGGGTGGCGGCTCGAATTGCTCCGGCAAGGGGTTCGGGCTTCATTACCATACCGCTGCCGCCGCCATACGGTCTGTCATCGGTAACCTGGTGGCGATCCGAGGCGTAATCCCTGATATTTAGGGTTGAAGTTAAGATCCTTTTCTGTTCGATCGCCCGACGAATAATCCCGTGGGCCCAGAATGGACCAAACATTTGCGGGAAAATCGTCAATACGACAAAATGCACTAGGACAGGCCCTCAGGCAAATCAACCTGCATCCGTTTATGTTTCAAATCGACTTCCAGAACCACCGATTCGAGAGCTGGAATGAGCACTTCTTTTTCATGCCCTTTAACGACGTAGACGTCATTGCTGCCAGTCTCCATAATTGATTCAATCCGACCGAGGAATTCATTTGATCGTGTGTAGACTTCAATCCCGATCAAATCGAACCAGTAGTAGGTATCTTCTTCCAGTTCAGGCAGCTCGGATTGATGGATGAAGAGCTCAGCGCCGATCAATGCATGGGCCTGGTCGCGATTTTCAATTCCTTTAAACAATATCAGTGGGGTTCCGGTATGCGGTTTTGCCCAAATAATTGTATGGCTTGCTTCCCGCCCGTAAAGATCACGAACGATGATCACGCGCCCGGGTGAAAACAACGTCAGAGACTCCGCATAGGAACGCAGCTTATTGGTTCCTTTTATACCGTGGACACCGACGATTTTACCGATGAGCACATGACCTTGTTTGGTTCCGGGATTATTCAACAATATCCAATTCGAAGGTGTCCTGGCTAGGCGTTTGCTCTCGTAAACCCTTCCTTTTTTAACAAGCTTTGAACCGTGTCGGTCGGCAGGGCGCCCTGATCCATCCAGTAACGAATTCTCTCTGTTTTCAAAGTTACCTTTGCCGGATCGAACAAAGGGTCATAGGTGCCGACATTTTCCAAAAATCTACCGTCACGCGGGCTCTCACTGTCAGCGACGACGATTCTGTAAAAGGGTTTTTTCTTTGCGCCATGTCTGGCCAATCTGATTTTTACTGCCATGGTTTCTTCTCTCCCTCAAAACGGCATCATTCCCTGCGGGAATCCTTGCATGCCGCCTTTATTAAGCTTTTTCAGCATTTTCAATACCTGGGTGTAATTTTTCAAAAGTCGGTTGACATCCTGCACCCGGGTTCCGCTTCCTTTGGCGATTCTTCGACGACGGCTGCCATTGATGATTCCATGGCGTCGTCGTTCCAGCGGGGTCATCGAATTGATAATGGCTTCAATCCGGACGAGCTCTTTTTCGTCCATGTCCATATTTTTCATTTGCTTGAGTTTACCCATTCCGGGAATCATCTTCATAATGTCGCCCAACGATCCCATTTTGCGAATCTGGAGCATTTGATCGCGAAAATCTTCCAGGGTAAATTGGCTTTTGCGGAGCTTTTTCTCGAGTTCCGCTGCCTTTTTTTCATCTACGAGATCTTGGGCCTTTTCAATCAGGGTTAAAACATCCCCCATGCCCAGGATGCTTGATGCCAGCCTGTCGGGATGAAACGGTTCAAGCTCGTTTAATTTTTCACCAACCCCAATGAATTTGATTGGCTTGCCGGTAATTTCTTTGATCGACAGGGCGGCACCGCCCCTTGCATCCCCGTCCATTTTGGTGAGTACAACCCCACCAATATCCAATGCCTCGTTGAAGGATTGGGAAATATTTACGGCATCCTGGCCGGTCATCGCATCTGCCACCAGCAGTATGTCGGCAGGTTTTACCGCTGCGCTGATGCGAACCAGTTCATTCATCAAATCTTCATCGACATGAAGACGACCCGCGGTGTCAAGCAGCAGTGTGTCGCACCCTTCTCGATGCGCTGCAGTTCTGGCATCACGGACAATTTCTACCGGATCCATCTCTACGGTGGATGGGAAGACCGGTACGTTCAATTGTTCTCCCAATTTTTTAAGCTGATCAATGGCGGCCGGTCGATAGACATCGGCAGGCACCAGATAGGGTTTTCTGCCTTTATTACGCAAAAAAATCGACAGCTTGCCGGCAGTTGTGGTCTTGCCGGACCCCTGCAGACCGACCAGCATCAGCGATACCGGACTGGGGCCTGACAGCGTCAACTCTGTCTGTTGAGACCCCATCGTCTCCGTCAATTCTTCGTTAACGATCTTGATTATCTGTTGCCCGGGTGTTAGACTGCTCAAGACTTCCTGGCCCAAAGCCCGTTTTTTGACATCGGCTATAAATCGTTTGGCAACCCGATAATGGACATCGGCCTCCAAGAGGGCCATTCGGATTTCTTTCAGTCCCTCCTCGATGTTCTTTTCCGTTAGCTTTCCGCGTCCTTTGAGTTTTTTAAACGCGGCATCCAGTTTGTCGCTCAATCTTTCAAACATGATTTTCCCAGCCGGGTTTGATAAATCATTAAAAATATAATTTTGATGGTGGTATGTCAAGTAAATTAATTTCGCTTTTGATTATAATCAGTGCCGATCAATCAGGTGTGATGCCCTGATTACCAGGGGTTGTTTGGCTTGAATTCAATAATTAATTTAATAAAATAATATCAAAAGGTTATGGATGGCCATGTCTAAAAATAAAGCAGACATTCTCGAACTGACCCGCAATCAGCTCGTGTCCTGGTTGGCCGAAAGAGACATCGCCGCCTATCGCGCCGACCAGATTCTAAAGTGGGTTTATCTGCGCCAGGCTGACAGTTTTGACGTAATGACCGACATTTCCAAAGACATTCGGATGCAGTTATCACAACATTTTGTGATCGAACGGTTGATGGCCGAAACGATCGAAACCTCACGGGATGGCAGCCGCAAATACCTCTATAAATTGTCAGACGGAAAATATATTGAAAGCGTCCTGATACCGGAGAAGGATCATTATACGCTTTGTGTCTCAAGCCAAGTGGGTTGTGCCCAGGGCTGTCGATTCTGCCTTACGGCTGCCGGAGGGTTCGAACGCAACCTGAGCCGGGGAGAAATGATTGCCCAGGTTCGCGATGTAAAAAAGGATCTGGGGGACGAAAAACGTCTGACGAATATTGTTTTTATGGGGATGGGTGAACCTCTGGCCAACTATAAACGCCTTGTGAGTGCCATCGGCGTCCTTACCGATAACGATGCCGGCCTTCGGTTTGCAAGCCGACGGATTACGGTCTCAACAGCAGGTCTGGTGCCGTATATGCCGGCGCTGAGCCGGGATACCAGGGTGAATCTGGCGGTATCGTTAAATGCGACCGACAATCAAACCCGCGACAGGCTAATGCCGATCAACCGCAAATATCCGCTGGAAATTTTAATGGAAGCTTGTCGCCAGTACCTACCGGCACCCGGCCGCAGAATAACCTTTGAATATATTCTAATCAAAGGCATCAACGACACCATTGAAGATGCTAAGAGACTGGTAAAATTACTGCGGCCGATTCGCTGCAAAGTCAATCTGATACCTTTTAACCCCCATGAGGGCTGTGCCTTCGAGCGTCCGGCAGAAATGACAATCCAGGCGTTTTACGACATTTTATTCGCCAAGAATTATACGGTCATCATCCGACGCAGCAAGGGGGAGGATATTTCGGCTGCCTGCGGGCAGTTGAAAGCACGGCGTATCGTGCAAGGCGCGGAAGTTGGTTGAAGTGGTCGGGGAGTTTAGCGCAGTTTTCTTTGATGTTAAATCGTTGGCATCGGCTCGCACGGGCTGATCCCCAGGCAGGCCTGATATCGTTAAACAACTCCCCGACCCCTCAAGATAGTCAAGTTCCGGATTTTGAAATTCGAATTTGTTTTGGGTATGGTGCGCCCTGGTTTATCTTTCCAATTCAGGATTTCGACACTTTAGTTTTTCAACCGCTTGTGAGGCTCGGTAATTTCCTCCTCGATCTTTATTATCTTGCGGGCATAATCGGCATACTCTTCGAGCGGTGTCGTAAACCGGACGACCAGCTTGGCACCATCCGGTGATCCGCCACCGTGCATGCACCCCGGTACGCCGGATCCGATTGTCAACCACTCGGACAGGCGGGCAGCTTTAAAGCGTGATTCGGCCGAACCGGCACCGGCTTTGAGACATTTCTGAATCAGGTGGCCGTATTGAGGATTGGTGAAATCTTTATACGACGGCATGCAACCGGTTTCGACGATACCACCACCGATTTCCTGGGTCAGCCGCTTGACCTCATAAGGCAAGGTGGCCACCATGACCTTGTTGGTGTGAGCCGTGTGGGGGTCAGCAAAAAATGATCCCGATGGGTGTTTAAAACCCAAGGCACAAGCACCGGCACCCAACCCGTAGGTCACGGTATTGTTCAAGGACATATTTATCAGCTTGTCGGTAAATGTCTTGGCTGAAAGGCCATTGAGCCGGGCCATCAGCACCGACGCTCCGACCATCACATCACCCTGACCGGTGACGCAGCCGCCGATACAAGCCCGGTAATTGGCCGTAAAATACTGGATCAGTTTGGCCGTGTATTTGTATTCCTTGCACAGAAACACCCGTTCGTTGGGGACAAACACATCCTCAAACAGCAACCAGCCCTGGGTAATGCCTGTATCCGGTGTTTCGACAGCGGCAGTCTCCTCCAATTCCCGGCGGTCGCTGGGCCTGCTGGCCTCAACGACAGTCAACCCTTCGACGTCCCGGGGCACGACGCAGGCAAGTGAGTAGTCCTGGTCCGCTTCGCCATATACGCTGCCCGGCAGCAGGAAAATCTCCTGTGCGGCCGCTGTTCCACAAATCATTAATTTGGCGCCCCGGATGACGATGCCATCTTCCCGGACTTCGACAATCCTGAGATTGGAATCCGGATCGGCTTGCTGCGAGGGCTTCAGGCTGCGGTCTCCCTTGGCATCCGTCAAAGCGCCGGCGACGGTTAATCCTTTGCTCTGAGCCGACAGAATCCAGTTTTTGAGGCGTTTTTGATAGTCGGTACCAAGCTCCTGATCCATTTCACTGCAGACAGCCCACATGACGTTCATGGCGTTCCACCCAACGCAAACGGCGCCGGTGCAGCTGCCGGTGCGGCGGTAGTTCTGCCTTTTCATCCGCATATTAGCAATCAGGTCCTCAGAGCTTTGCATCATGGAGTTCCAACGCAAGATCCTGTCGCCGCTAAACGTAGATGTGGTTGAATAAATGTCTTCCAATTCCGGATCATTGGCCGCGTCATAATTTAAAGCATGGCTTTCGACGGTCCTTTTGGTGGCTGGATGGGTCGTGACGTCTTCGATCAGCTCCCCGAATTTATAGATATTCGGTCTGAGCTTGCGCAAGGCTGCTAAATAATCCTCTCTTGTTTTAAGTGCCATGATTTCGTTCCTTTCAAAACGCAATGACTAGTTGATTGTTTGACTGGTTGAATAGTAATTAACAGCTCACTTTTTGTTCCAGGTATGCTTCGATTTTTTCAATCAATACGGGAAGAAACCCCCGACAATCGTCAACGACACCGTAGTCGACCTGCTCAAACACCGGTGATTTCTCATCGTTATTTATGGCCACCATGACCTTGGCATCCACGACACCCACGAGATGCTGCTGCTCTCCAGACAGGCCCACGCCGATATAGAGCTGTGGGCTGACCATCTTGCCACTTTGTCCGATCATGGTTGCTAGCTCGGTCCAACCTTCATCCACTGCCGGGCGAGTAGAACCCAGGGCGCCGTTCAGACAATTTGCTAGATCGACAATTCTTTTCCAGCCCTTCAAGTTGCCGGCACCCGCTCCACCGGCCACAACGATATCGGCCGACTCCAACGGGACGCCTTCCGGTTCCTCACGGACAACTTCAAGCGTTTTGATCCGATCGGTATCCACATCCGGCAATTCAATTTCAACGATTTCGCCGGATCTGGTTTCATCCATAGCGGGTGCCGCAAACACGCCTTTGGCAACGGTTGCCATTTGTGGACGTCTTACCGGACAAATGATTGAAAGCAACCCGCCGTAGGCGGGAATGCGCTGCTCCAGATTGCGATCTTCATCAAGCACCAGGTCGATGCAGTGGGCCGTCAACCCGGTTTTCAATCTGGCCGCCACCAGCGGTGCCAGCTCCCTTCCCATGGCCGTTGAGCCAATGAGAAGGATTTCGGGCTGGTGCGCTTCGGCGAGGTTGACGATAATTTCAGTATGGGTATCCGGGTGATAATTACTTAATTCCGGTTCATCGCCGAGGTATACTCGATCCGCGCCAGCTGCAATTAGCTCCTGCGCCTGTCTTGCAATGTCGTCACCCAGCAAAATAGCTTCGACGGAAGTATGAAGCTCGTCAGCCAGCCTGCGTGCCTGGCCGATCAATTGGGCCGACACGGACAGCAGGCGGCAATCGATTTGCTCGGCAAGGACCCAAACGGGACCCGCTTTTTTATTCAGAGATGCCATCACAATAACCCCGTACCTATTAATTTTTGGACCAGTAACTCTGCCTTTTCCGTTCTGGAGCCGGTGATAAATTCAACTTCTCGTTTGTTCTCCGTGGTGTTCAGCCGGGAAACAATGGTCGGGGACCCTTTTAAGCCCACCGTTTCCGCGGATACGCCCAGATCCATTAGGCCCCACTGCTCGATTTGTTTTTTGCGGGCTTTAATAATCCCTGAAAAGCTAAGGGTTCTGGGCGTATTCACCTCTCTGGTCACCGTAAACACTGCCGGAAGTTTGACCTGCAGCAAGCGGTATCCATTGTCGATGTTTGCCTTGACCGTCCACCAGGATGTGTCGACCTCAACCATCTCTTTTACCATGGTGACCACCGGCAGCTTTAAAAAGGTGGCAATTTGCGGGCCGACCCATTCGGTGCTGCCGTCACTGCTGGCCATCCCGCACAGAACCACATCGCAGGCGCCGATTTTTTCAATTCCTTTGGCAAGGGTAAAGGCCGTGGC
This sequence comes from Desulfobacterales bacterium, assembly GCA_050114455.1. Taxonomy (GTDB): domain Bacteria; phylum Desulfobacterota; class Desulfobacteria; order Desulfobacterales; family JAFDCJ01; genus JAFDCJ01. Next base: position 11,915 of record JASFSK010000036.1, read on the forward strand.
AAAGGTGTCGGCCCCGCCAAAGGCAGGGTCGCTCAGCAGAATGCCGCGATCGGCCCCAAGAGCCAGACACTCTTTGACAATGCTGCCTGCCTCCGGTGGGCCCATACTGAGGATGGTGATGACGACGTCTGCCTTTTCTTTCAGCTGGAGAGCAATCTCGATGGCATTTTTGTCGAGCGGATTGACCACCATTGGCACGTCACAGCGCAGAAGCGTTTTGGTGACCGGGTCTATTTGGATATTACACGCTTCCTTGGGATCTGGAACCGCTTTGACACAAACGACGATGTTAAGCATCCTTAATCAATCCTCTATGTTGAATGCATGATTTTGTCGAAAATAAAATAAAACCTATTTATAAGCGTTCGAAGGTTCAAGGTTCACCGTTCAAAGTTACCTTTGATTGTAAGCAGTTACAATTTAGCCGCATAGTTTTTCAACGACCGGGTCCTAACCAACTTGACCGTTTCTGATTTTATTGGGTTTGCATCAGGGCTTGTCAATCAATGATTTCGATTGGACCTGAACCCTAACCTTTGAACCTTGAACCCCTGAACGGAAACACCTATTTTGCTCCTGACTACCGCGCTATGAGAGCACCCACCTGCCGATAATAACTTTCATAATATCGGACGTTCCGGCCGATGGCCCGACCACATAGGAATCGCGTAAAAATCTAGATACTGCATATTCTTCCATGCAGCCATACCCCCCATGGATATCCACGGCCATCTTAGCCGCTTTCTGGCAAGCTTCGGTGGTGTAATACTTGGCAACGGCAAATTCGTTGCTGGAGCGCTGGCCCTTATCCTGCATGGCTGCCGCCCGGTAGCCCAGAAGCGTGCCAGCTTCTAAATCAATTTTCATTTCCGCCAATTTGTTTTGAATGGCCGGCAGGGCGGCAATTGGTTTTCCGTATAAAATTCTTTCATTGGCAAATTTAATTGATTCTTCCAGGCAGGCGGCCTGGAGGCCCAGTGCAACACCGACCATCCCGCCCCGGCCGACATCGCCAATGGCCGCCATGGTAACCCGCAATCCTTTACCTTCCTCTCCCAGCAGCTGGCCGGCCGGTACGCGGCAATTTTCAAATGCCAACTCGCCGGTATTGCATCCGCGCATACCGACTTTGTGCTCTTTGTGAGTGGCTTTCCAGCCGTCCATGTCTTTGTCCAGAACAAAAGCGCAAAAGGCTTTGGGGTTATCTTCATCTTTTGCCAGCACCGTGATCGTATCGGCGATGTGGGAGTTGGTGATAAAGCATTTGCGGCCGTTAAGGATAAAATCATCGCCGTCTTTTTTATAAGAAGAGCGGATTCCGGTGGGGTCGGATCCCCCGGTCGCTTCGGTGACGGCAGTCGTGGCAAGACGTTCTCCGCTGGCCAAACCCGGCAAGTATTTCTTTTTAAGATCCTCGCTGCCGAATTTCACAATTGGTTCGATACCCAGGGCAAACACCTGAAGCATCATGGCCGTCGCCACCGATACCCGGCTGATTTCCTCTACGGCAATCATGCGCGCGCTGTACCCCAATCCCAGCCCCCCGTATTCCTCCGGAATGGTAATGGCCATCATTTCGGTCTCGGCCAGGGCTTTGACGACGTCATCACTGACTTCCCCGGTTTCCTCCATTTCAGCCACTTTGGGGACAATCTTGGTTTCGGCAACTTCCCTGGCTGCTTTTCTGAACATTTCCTGCTCTTCAGTAAAGGTAAAATCAATCATTCCATTCTCCTCCTGTGTTTTGTTTTAAAGCGATGTCAAAGAAAATACATCCACCTTTTAAGCTATGTTTTATCGAGACGCACCGGTCAACTCGGCTGATCGAAAAATGTGGTTAGCGGTGGAAAACATTCACTCAATTTTTCAGCTGATCGAGATAATCGATCAGCGAGTTAATTGATTTATTTAGGGCGTCGTAGGATCTATCGACGCTGTAATTGACGGAAGCTCCCAACATACCGTTGAATATAATTTCGGTAATCATGTCGGTGTCGACACCGTTGTACACGGTTGCCGATGCATGGCCATTGTCCAACAACCTTTTGAGCATTGATTTCAGACCGGTAAATCCTTTTTGAACTTCCCTGGATAGGTGCGGACGAGAGTCGCCGAGTTCGACCGCAAACATAATAAAAATACAACCGCCGGGAAAATTTTCGGAATCCAGGAGATATCTGTCCTTGTAATTTTCAAGCAGTTTTATGATTTTGTCGATGGGATCACTGGTGTCATCGATACCAAATAAATTTTTTTGACGCCAAATTTTGCGTGCTTCATCCAGAACCTGAAAAAATAGGTCTTCCTTGCTTGAAAAATGGTTGTAAAATCCGCCTTTGGAAGTTTTGGCGGCCGATAGGATGTCCTGAATGGATGTGCTTAAAAACCCATTCAAGGAAAAAAGTTTCAATGATTCGTGGACGATGGTGTCTTTTAGATTCACGAAAAACCCCGCATAAAATTTGGAGACAGACCGGTCGGTCTCTATCTTTATACTGGTCATGGCTTTGGGTGTCAAGATATATCTAAAGAGTCATTGTTGTGCCTGTGAGTTAAGGGATGGCTGCATTTGAAAAACTTCCCGCCCTATCAACTAAATCAGCATCCGGACAATATCTTCAGGCAGAACGGCGATCACTTCGATTGTCGATTTCTTTTTGGGGGTCTTGATAACGACTTTCACGGCTGACCGTTTGGGTGCCTTACTGTAGCCGGTGCATATTGCTGCGGCCAGGTGAATGGAATTTTTGTCGGCATTGCCCGGCACCAATGCAATTGGGCTGGGATAATCCTTGACGTCAATGACCGTGTCGGCCGCCGGGTTATGATATTTAAGAATGTTCTCGTTGTCCCGTTCGGTTCTGCCGATAATCAGCTTGGCGGTGGGGTTCATCCGGAAATGGCGGCCGTATTTCAGAAGGTGCAGCTCCTGTTCGGTGCAGTTGTTCTGATGATCGAACAAATCCCGGAGTCGCTTGGAAAAATTTTTATCGGTCAGCAGGCATCCGCCGGCCGGGGCCGGGTAGTCGGTTATGCCGAATCTTTCCGCCAGCTCTATCTGGCGGCTGCGACCTCGGCCCGAAATATCCAGTAACCGATCTCTATCTACCATACCTTTGTTTTCCGGAATCGTTATCGGCAGTTTTTTGGCACTCAGGGGGCGTACAATCCAGCCTTTAAAGCCGGAGTGTTTTTCCACGTAACCCAGCGAAGACTTGTTTTGAGACATCGGACGCTGGCCGAGGACTTCACCACTAAAAAGGAAATCGTAGTTTTTTTCAAGCATCAGCTCGCCCGCCAGCTTAAACATCAGCGCATGGCAATCCATACAGGGATTCATGTATTTTCCATATCCGGCCGGTGGATCCTTCAGCATATTAATATACACATTGAAAACAGGCCTGACGATCAATGAAATTCCCGTCATCTTGGATGCTTTACGGGCCTTTGCAGCGTTAAAAAAGGGAGTTTCAAATGTCACCCAGGTAACGTCGATGCCCTGTTCTAGAAGCACCAGGCCCGCCAGCATGCTGTCAAGACCGCCCGAGCATAAGCCCAATGCACGGGCTTTGTCAGCTTTTTGGTTCATGATTCACCTGTTTTTTATGAATGATCGGCTTACAATGTCATATGCTTGCGTTGAAAATCATACCTTTTTTAAACCTTGACTATTCTGTCAAATACGGCGTATATCCCCCGCCAAACTACCTATTGGGATTGCTTCAGCCTTTGGCCATTTTTGTTGGGTGTTGCCAAAGGCTCGAGAATGGTTAAAGGGCAGATTGGATAGAACAACCAAACCCAACC
>JASFSK010000037.1:0-15716 GCA_050114455.1 Desulfobacterales bacterium
GTTTCCCCCCGGGTTGTGGTGGTAAGCACAACCAGGGCGATGATGCCGGCCGAAAAGGAGACCAGAGGTTCATGCGGAATAAGAATCGCCAGGGACATTACAACCGCGGCTGCCAGCAGGACTTTATAAGCTTTCACGCTGAACCATTTAACCAGCAGCACACCTAAAATAGTTGTAAAAAGACCGGTCAGCAGCCATTTTACGTTGTAAATCGCGTGCCACAGTCCAACAGGTTCGGTCGATTTGCCCCAGGTAGCGGACACCAGGATGCCCACCATGACAGCGAAATAAATCACATTTTGCCACAGAGGCCGGTCCACTTCGGGTTCCGGCATGTACATGGCCGAATCCGCTTTGGTCTGTTCTTCCTTGCGAAACAGCAGGTGCATGATCAGGCCAATGACGATGCTGAACACCACTGCTCCCACCGCCCTTGCCAGGCCGATTTTCGGACCCAAAATCCGGGACGTCAGTACAATAGCCAGCACATTGATAGCTGGTCCAGAGTAAAGAAACGCGACGGCCGGGCCCAGGCCGGCGCCCCTTTTCCAGATACCGGCAAACAACGGCAACACCGTGCAGGAGCACACTGCCAGAATGGTACCTGAAACAGAAGCAACGCCATAGGACATAACTTTTTTCGCACCTGCCCCCAGGTATTTCATTACGGCCGACTGGGAAACGAAAACTGAAATAGCGCCGGCGATAAAAAAAGCCGGCACCAGACACAACAGGACATGCTCTTGGGCATACCACTTGGCCAATGCCAGGGCTTCGATGACCGCCCCGGTAAAGCGGCTGTTGCCTGTCGGCAGCCAAAAAACGACCAGGAAAATTCCTACGATGATACCCAGCGGTTTCCAGATGATTTTCCAGTCCACCCGGCTTTCGGGCCGCTCTATCGCATCAGCATCATCCTCCCGGAGGGCGCCGGATTTGTTTTTGATGGCAATGGTTTCATTCATCGGAATATCCTCTTTGCATCGGTTAAAAGCAATAGCCCTGATTGCAATATTATTTGTAGCAGCCAATTAAATAATCATATTCATATCTATCGATATATTAGAAAAAAACTATTTCCGGCACAGTTCCTCACGATTTAAAAAAGGAACTATTTTTACCAATTCACTAATTTCGGGGTCCTCGTCCAACCAATGCTTCAGATTGCCCAGCACACAGGCGGCATAGGGACTATCGCTTCCGTCCGCCAGAAAATAATTCACCCACAGACCATCTTTGGCAAAATCAACCAGCCCGGCCTCTTCTAATATTTTCAAATGTTTGGATACGGTGGGCTGGGCAATGTTCAGGGCCCCCTGAAGCTCGCAGACGCACATCATTTTTTGTTGCAACAATTTAATAATTTTTACCCGATTCGGGTCGGAAAGGGCTTTCATGACTTTAAGAAAAGATTTCATTGATTGTCTCCATATATTGCTGATCGGAAATATAATAGATTGAATCAGAGCTGTCAAGTCAGTTTTCAAGTAGACGCGCAGGATTAACTTTCCCAGTCTGCAAAATTTGCTTCGTAACTTTGGTTCACCGAGTACATTGCTAAAAAAATTGAAGTCTTATCCATGGTTTCAGGTCTGAAAGACGATATGGTTGAAAATTGAATCCATTCGAAGGTATTGTTATTCTGAATTATTGTATTTTCATGGTACGCCCAGTAAACGCGTTAAATAAAAACTCCGCTTCAAAACTTGAAGAAGCGGAGTTTTTACTTGGTTATTTTGCGCTGGAGAGTTGTGTTATTCTGGAAACAACTCCTTTGGACGCTCGGTGCTGCCGGTGGCATTGGGATAGGGATCCCATTTATAGGCTTTCTCGCCGGTTTTGAGCAGGTGATTGGCTTCTTCCATGAAGGCGTTGAAGCGGTTTTTTACTTCGTAAAAACCATGCCACCAGGCATAGTCTGGAGCCATCATCATCGCGCCCATGCGGGCCCGCCGGCCTTCGTGGTGCCAGATTTCGTAGTACTGCAGCTCCAAATGCTCATCAAAATATTTCGTTTTATCCACAAGTCCTTTTTCGTAGAGCTCATCCATTTTTTTCTTGACCGGTTTGAAATAGACCTCGTTATATTCTTCAACCGCTTTGTCAAAGCCGTCATAAAAATCGTCAATCCAGGAGTTGCCGTGGCACTGCTGGCAGATGGCCTTCATCTTGTTGCGTTCGGTCTGCCAATCGGATCTGGAAGGGAACGGTTTGAAGTTTTCCGGCCGCACGGTCAGAGGCGCCTGGGTTTCCCAAGATAGCCGCTCGGTGACGTCATGACTGGTCAGAACCTTACCGGAACCGGACATGTGGCAGGCCGCACAGGTAGGGGCCCGATAATCAACTCCAGCTGTCCAGGTGCCGCCGGCGGCATTGAAATTGTACTCGCTTTTGTAGGCGTGATAAAGTGTCCCGTGCTTGGATTCCTCATAGATTTCGATCTGGGGGTGATCGGGACCCAGATGGCACTGGTCGCAGGCTTCTGGCATGCGGGCTTCCGCCACCGAAAAGCGGTGTCGAGTATGACAGGAGGTGCAGGCACCTTTACTACCATCGGCGTTCAGGCGTCCGACACCGGCATTGGGCCAAGTGTTGGGATCGATGTTTCCGTTTTCATCAATTTTAATCACCGTCCCGTGGCAGTTGAAGCATCCGGTTTTACGCTCGTTATCGGAATTCATACCCTTGTTCAGCCAAGGATCGATTTTCCACATGATCTCGATCGTGTTGGCATGTTTGGAGCGGCTGTATTGGGTGACTTCGTCGGGATGACAACGAGAGCAGTCTTTGGGTGTGACGATGGAAGCAATGGGTACTTTGTACTTCTCCTCGCCATAAGGCATGTCGGAGCGGCTGTAATACTGCTCATGCCCTTTGGCAATATCCGTATCGCCGGGCTGCACAACATGGCAGTCCAGACAGGATATATTGGCGTTGGCATGACGACTTTTGGCCCAGTCTGCAAACAATCCCGGTGTTGTGGCGCGATGACACTCGATACAGGCGACCGCCACCGGTGGGACGCTGCGCTCAATGCGATATTCCTTTACCTTGGGAAAGTTGGTTTGCTGGGCAGGGACTGTCAGGGGCACGGCGCATACCAACAAAAAAAAGACCAACAGTTCGACCGCTCGTATGAGAGACATCTTTCTCATTTACCAGCCTCCTTTCAAGTTCATAATAGAATTCATCCAACAATAATTAAATTCCAAGATTTTCGACCCGCAGACCTTTGGCCTGATAGGGCAGCCTGCGATACTGACGGTACATTACGGCAATTTTATCGTTGTGAACCAAATCATAATGGCAGTCCACGCATTTTTTCTCGTAACCCTCCCGGGCATAGATTACCGAACGATGGGCTAGCATTGCCCCACGACTGTTCGGCATGTTCAATAAATTTCGGTGACACTTCTGACATTGGTCGTTTTTAAAAGCGGCATAGGCCTTATTGCGAGCCCCTTCACGATCATATTCTCCGGTCAAAAAATGAACCGCTACGTCTTTGATCCCATGGTAGGTTTTAGCGAAGAAAAAATCATATGTGTCCTGGGGAGAAGGCAGGTGGCAGTCCATGCAGTCCACGACAACACCTGCGGCATTGTTGTAGTGGGTGGATTCACGCCACGCCCTGACAGCCGGCTTGATTTCGTGGCAGGAAGCGCAAAAATCCGGTGTCGAGGTGCGGACCATGGTGTAGTAACTCATGCTAAACAGGGGAAATGCGATCAGAATTCCAATTCCGATCAAGATGACGGCTTTTATTATTCTCCCACGGGCGGGCTTTTTATGCATGGATACATTTTCTGCCTCGTTCATATTAACCTCTTTTTGGGAAAACGATGACATCGTACAGTGATCATTGATGCTGAATTCATAAGAAAAAACAGAGAATTAGTCAAGTTACAGAAATGTAAAATTTGTAACACAAACTATCACGGAATAAGACGAATTCATCACCGGTAACCGTTTTACCTCGTTACGGAAGATGGAATTGTGGATGAACCAGCTCTGAAAAAAATTTGCTGCGGCATCTCCGGAAATTATCTAGGTGTCCTCAAACAGATACCCAACACCAGCTACCGTAACAATATATTCCGGCTTATCGAGTTCAGCCTCGATTTTTTTTCTGAGGCGCTGAACATGAACGTCGACAGCGCGACTGGTTCGGTACAGCTGGGAATCGCGCCAGATCTGTTGCTGAATAAATTCACGGGAAAGGACTTCACCGGGATATGAGATGAACAGCGACAGCAGTTCAAATTCGGTCTTGGTTAGTTTTACACTTTTGCCGCTTACTGTGATGTCCCTGGATTTGAAATTAATGGATAGATTTTTAAAGTCATACTGATCGTTTACCAGGCTGCGCTCGAGCCGCTTGAAAATGGATTTGATTCTGGCCGAAAGTTCTAAAAAATTGAAAGGTTTAACGATATAATCATCGGCACCGCTTTCCAGGCCCAGTACTTTGTCCGCGACACCGTCCCGAGCCGTGAGCATTATGATGGGAACATCGAATTCGCGCCGTAAGATCTGACAGGCTTTGATGCCGTCGATGTCCGGCAGATTTAAGTCCAGAATTATTAAATCCGGTCGATTATCTCTGGCTTTTTGCAGGCAGGCGTGTCCGTCTATAGCGGTCAGCACATCATAGCCATCAAGTTCCAGGTTTCCCTTGACGGTCTGGACAATATCTCTATCGTCATCGACCACGAGGATGCGATATTTTTTGGTTTTAATCACATTTTTCATGCTCATCCACTCGGATTTTTTGGGTAATTAAACCATCGATGTTTGTTGACTGTCAAGCACGGTCCATGCCACACTTTGGCATTGCCTGTCACCGAGTGCAAGAAATAATCAATCTTGTAACAGAATCGTTACACAATTAACTTCCACTAAACACCGCAGATGGGATCAGCTTGTGACTTATAAAAATTCTGAATCCAAGATGGTGAAATTCCATGAATCTATGTTTTCATCCTTCGGCCTCCAATTACATTGTTCACAGGATTGACCTATCAACTAAAATTGGCTATTTTCCTATCCTATGGGATTGCCCGCTATACCCAATCCGTTTTAACCGAAAGAATGTGAATGCTCGCCGCCATATCCATCTCAAACTCACGGGAGATTTGCTGTGAAAAAGCTTCCCATTTCACTCCAGTGGAAATTTTTTTGGACAATTGTTCTCGTAACCTTCCCCATTTTGGCAATAATATTCACCTGGTCCGGCATTCAGAGTGGGAAGCAAGCCAATGACCAGGTGGTGAACCAGGCACGGATACTATCTCGGCAGATAGTTTTGACGCGTCAATGGATCACTGACTGCGGTGGGGTGTTTGTCAATCGCCAAAGCCAGGGAGCCAAAGATGTGATGTATTTATTTGACGATACCCTGCAGACGACTCGTGGATCCTACCAGAGATTCACACCGTCAATGGTAACACGAAAATTGTCTCAGTATTCAACCCGAGAAGATTTATACCGATTTCGACTGACCGGCTTGAATCCGTTGAACCCGGAAAATGAGCCTGACGGTTTTGAACGCGATGCCTTAAATCTTTTCAGAAGCAGAGGATTAAAAGAAACCTTTAGGTTCGATGACAGTGAGGGCAAACAATATTTTCAATATATGGTGCCGCTGTTTATGGAAAAAAAATGCCTTCAATGCCACAATCTGAAAGAAGATGCCATCAATTCGGTCGGTGGCGGGTTGAGTGTGTTTCTACCCGTTGATGACGTAAAGCTCGCTACCAGAAAAAACCATATGAAATTGGCAATCGCCGGAACTGGTCTCATTTTCATCATGGTTCTCAGCCTTTTTATACTAACACGACGTTTTGTAATTAAACCGCTTAAAAAGTTAGAAGAGATGGCGGATGAAATCGGCAGAGGCAACCTGACAGCGGAGGTGGACATCAATACCGGAGACGAGTTCGAAAAATTGGGTCACCGGTTTAACACCATGGCCCAAAGATTGTCCAAAGGACGCGATCATCTTGAAGACCGGATCAGCCAAGCGACCAAAGAATTATCGGATGTTAACCGGGAATTGCAAACTCTGGATAAATTGAAATCCGATTTCCTTGCCAATATGTCCCACGAGCTGCGTACGCCCCTGACGGTAATTCGCGGTGGTATCGATTATCTCAACCGGACAATTAAAAAAGAAGATAATCGCAACTACCTTGAGATTATTGATAAAAACCTGGCCCGATTAATTCATTTGGTTTCTGATCTGTTCGATTTCACAAAAATCGAGGGCAGAAAAACAGAGTGGTCTTTCGATCAGGTCAATCTAAGCGTATTAATCGAAGAGGTGCTGGAAATTATAAGTCCATTGTCCATCAAAAAAAATATATCCATTAACTATAACCATCCCGGTGATGTCCTGGTGCAAATGGACCTTGAGCGTATCGAGCAGGTTCTGGTCAATCTAATCGAAAATGCAATTAAATTTTCGCCACCGCAAACGGAAATACGAATTGATGTCCAAGAAGGGTCCCGCAACATAACCGTTTCTGTCAAAGACCAGGGGATCGGGATTGCAAAAGAAAATCTCAACACTATTTTTGAAAAGTTTTCCACAGTTCCCTCGGCCGGTATCGGCAAACCCGAAGGCACCGGCTTGGGGTTGGCCATCTGTAAGGCAATCGTCGAGGCCCACGATGGCAAAATATGGGTGGAGAGTATTGAAGGTGAATCCAGTACATTTTATTTCACACTCCCAAAAACGCGGTCCTAAATAAAACAGATAGATGCATTTATTCCATTACAGATGGGTAAATTTATGTTATTAAAAAGGCCTCCATAGCTGACGCGTAATTTTTTTTGTGTTCTGTTATGTTTTACTTAACATAAGGTCGAAAATTAGGTTTAAGGTGGCGGGTGTCAAGTTTGAGCCAAGCCGTTGACTTGAAAAACGGCCAGTTTAATCGAAAAAGAAACAAAGGAATTCTTTCTATTTTATTTGTTAAAAAGAACAGAGCGACGCGCGGCGGCTGCGCTGCGCGAGCGACATCCACAATTCTTCAATCGTCAATCATCATTTGTCATTCCATGAAGTTTCATACGACCAAATAGAGCAATAGCAAAGTCATGGATTCGTTTGACGTCCTTCTAAATAAATCGGCTGCCGCCCACGGGCACCTTTGCCCGGGACAGGCGGTGGGCGTTCGCATGGCCATGCTGGGTTGCCGGTTGATTGGGCTGGATGAGCCCACCCGTCTCGACCAAATTAAAAAGCTGATTGTATATGTGGAGATGGACCGTTGCACGGCTGATGCCGTTGCCCATGTAACCGGTGTCAAATTGGGCCGCCGCTCATTGAAATTTATGGACTATGGCATCATGGCAGCCACCTTTATGAATTTAGAAACCAGACGGGCATTCAGGGTGGTGTCCACCGAAGAAGCTCGCAACCTGGCACAGGCCTATGCACCGGAAGTAGCCGGTAAATATCCACAGCAGTTGGAAGCTTACCATCGGATGCCGGACAGTGTTTTATTTCGCGTGCAGCAAGTTGAGGTGCCAATCAGCGAATTCGATCTGCCCGGTCCAACACGTCGTAAAATTACATGCAGCCAATGCGGTCAGGTAGTTCGGGATCACCGCGAGGTAATCAGAAAAGGACGCGTTTTATGCGTGCCGTGTGCCGGAGGCGCCTATTTTTCAAATTTGCAGGAAATCGTCTGGCCCGACATGAACTGGACACCGGCCGGGTCCGCCACAGAAATTCACCCAGGCAAAAATTCCGGGCCCCACGGGACAGACAAAAACGCAGAAACAATTAAGGATCATTCAGACTGATTCAAAAAAAGTTATGCACTGGCGGTAGATAAGTAAATCAGGAGATCGATTATGTTGAAAAAAATAAAACTGCAGGATGCTGTGGGTACTGAACTTGCCCACGATATCACAGAGATCCGGCCAGGAGAATTCAAGGGACCGGCCTTTCACAAGGGGCATACCGTCTGCAATGAGGATCTTTGTCACCTTCAAAAGCTTGGCAAAAACCACCTCTATCAGATTGATCTTGACCAGGACGAAATTCATGAGGATCAGGCCGTCGTTATGCTGGCAGATGCATTGGCCGGAGATGGCATCGTATGGCAAGATGAGCCCCGTGAAGGCAAAATAAAGCTATTGGCTGAAAGAAACGGTCTTTTTACAGTCAACACAGCCTCACTGGCCGCCTTCAACATGGTAGACGAAGTCATGTGCGCCACCTTGCATAGTCACTCACTTGTAAAAAAGGGAGAATTGGTGGCCGCTACCCGGGCCATACCGCTAACCATGAAACGAACGCCGATTGAACGGGCGGCAGAAATTGCGCAACAAAACGGGAAAACTCTGGAAGTCAAAGACCTATTGCCTGCCAAAGTCGGTTTAATCGTTACCGGCAATGAGGTGTATCACGGTTTAATCGAAGACCGGTTCGCTCCGATTCTTTCAGAAAAAGTCACGGACCTGAGGTGTACCGTTCTCGAGCCCATCTTCGCCCCGGACAATCCTGAGCTCATTCGCAAGGCCATCCAAAACCACCTCGATAATGGCTGCAATTTACTATTGCTGAGTGGCGGCATGAGCGTCGATCCGGATGACGTGACCCGCCAGGGCATCCGGCTGGCTGGTGCCTCAGAGATGTTCTATGGCTCGGCTGTGCTACCCGGAGCCATGTTTCTGGTGGCTTATATTGGAAATGTGCCTTTGCTGGGGGTGCCGGCCTGTGGACTGTATCATCGTATCACTGTACTTGATCTGGTATTGCCTCGAATTCTGGCCGGTGAAAAAATCGGCAAAGCGGAACTTGCATTTTTAGGCCATGGTGGGCTCTGCAAGGACTGTGAGGAGTGCACCTACCCGCATTGCCCATTTGGTAAATAGAGGAAATCATAATGCCAAAACTGAAATTAAGATCGAGCCAATGGATCGTTGATGAAAACGACAACATCGTCATCGGTCACGGGCGGGCTGAAATCCTTAAAAACATCGAGCAGACCGGATCCATCAATCAAGCCGCTAAAGCAATGAAGATGTCATACAAAGCTGCCTGGAGTAAAATTAAAGCCACCGAAAAACATCTGGATACCCGAATTGTGCATACGGATAGAAAGGAAGGCAGCCGTTTGTCCAAGGAAGGAAAGGAGCTACTGGAGAAATACAGACACTTGAAGAAAGAGTGTATGTCTGTGGACGATAAACTATTCAGCCAAATTTTCAAATCCTGACCCGTCTGAAAGATTCCCCAATCTACCATAAGCGAACCGTCTGCCTGTTTGACACCTTTCGATCGCCTCTTTCAAGCGGTGGTATTGCACCAATATATCACTCACCGTCAAAGGGCGCTTCTCCACGTCCGGAAACTCAATGGTTTCAGCGGCCATTTCTTTTGTTTCCGTCTAATAATGAGGGCAATTGTGTAGCCTGTAGCCTGCCATGTGGGTCCCGGTGCAGTGACCGCAATTCGGGTCGAGCATCCTTCGCGGGGGAACTGCCGACAATGTCACGTGCCGGATATCGACGCGGGCGTTAAACCGTTTCAACAAAACCCTAAATCGTAACCAACGGCAGTAAGGTCAAATATGAAGACACCAAATTATTTAATATAATTCCCAAAAATTTCAGTACTTAAGCCACGAAGGTGTATCCATATCTTTACTGGTGCTTTTTTTCTAAGACGATTGCTAACACTGACTGTCCACATAAGCCAAACCCGCTGAGTGTCTCAACTGTTCTTTTTCCAAAGCTGCTGGAACGATCATTTATAGATTCGTGAACAAATTGTTATCGATTTTTTATAACTTTTTCAGAGATGGTGCTTATATTAGATAAAAACGAACACTATGAATGGTATTATTCAAAGAGTTTTACGATAACAGAAATCCAAAAATAAATGGAGGGATTGACATGAAATCAATCGTTCTTATTGGAATAAGTATAGTATTTATGCTTGTGTTGGTAGGTTTTCAAAAATCCAATAACATGAAAGAGAAAATGGATACAGACATGGACAAAAAATATGAAAATCTGTCTAAAGCCACCTTTGCCGGAGGCTGCTTTTGGTGTGTGGAGTCAGATTTTGAAAAATATGACGGTGTTGTCGAAGCCATCTCAGGATATGCCGGTGGGCAGACCCAAAATCCGACCTACAAAGAAGTCTCGTCTGGTGGTACCGGGCATGCCGAAGTGGTTCAGATCATTTATGATCCGCAAAAAATAACGTACAGTGAATTGCTCGATATTTTCTGGCGGCATGTGGACCCAACTGATCCCAATGGCCAATTTGTCGACAGAGGTTCTCAGTATCGACCGGCCATATTCTATCATGATGAGGAGCAAAAACGGCTGGCGGAGGACTCTAAAAGAAAACTTGAGTCGTCCGGGCGGTTTGACAAATCCATTGAGACCGAAATCGTTCCGATATCCGAGTTTTACGAGGCCGAAGACTATCACCAGGACTATTATAAGAAAAACCCGCTGCGATATAAATTTTACAGGCTAAACTCGGGCCGGGATCAGTTTCTAAAAAAAGCATGGGCAGAGTCAGCACAACCGACGGGCAGCGAAGACACCCGGTCGGCGTACTCGAAACCCGGCGACAAAGTGTTGCAGGAAAAATTGACACCGCTGCAGTATAAAGTCACTCAGCAAGAGGGCACTGAACCGCCATTTAGAAATGAGTACTGGAATAATAAAAAAGAGGGTATCTACGTTGATATCGTCTCCGGCGAACCGCTTTTCAGCTCGCGAGATAAATTTGAGTCCGGTACCGGTTGGCCAAGCTTCACCCGGCCTCTTGAACCTAACAACATTTTGGAAAAGGAAGACCGCAGCCTTTTCATGGTCCGAACCGAGGTGAGAAGCAAACATGGTGATTCCCATCTCGGGCATCTTTTTCCTGATGGACCACCGCCCACCGGTAAGAGGTATTGCATCAACTCGGCCTCCCTGAGGTTCATTCCTAAAGAAGATTTAGAAGGTGAAGGGTATGGCGAATATATGCACTTGTTTGAAACTGCGAAGGCGGCCAATTAGGGAATTGAATTGATTTGTAGAATACCGTCTCTACCGATTTCTGTTTTAAGTGATCGACGAATAAATTCATTTTAAAGGTGTCAGTTGTCTGGTTTCAGGCCAGTGGATGGGCTGAAACCGGAACACTGACACCCGAAACCGATTGTACATTACAAGTGCTTGTCAAATAAATGCCTTAATAAATTAAAAACCTGCCCCTGCTTTTAAATATTCACAAAAGAGCATCCCCAGCATGGCCAGGCATTCCATATCCAAATAATTTTCGGCACGCTTTTCAAATAACACGGAACACTGGGCCGGAAACTCATCATCTTTATCATTGAACAATAGTAAAACAGACAATGTTGGCAAGGCATCAAACTGCATCGCAAAGTCATATGGATATTTATCAGCAGGCAAATATCCTCCGCATTTTTTACCTGCGGTTTCAAGCGCCGCCTGCCGACCGGAGAATGTTGCGGCAATTGGTTGCGTAACGGTATTTTCAAACGCCCGGATCAGGGGGGCGGCATCCTTAAAATCTTTGTACGACATCCAATTTCCTGCCAAAGGCTCAATCATGGGGCACATTAACAAATATTTACACAAAATAACACAAACGGATAGATGAGGTTGCCTGTTTAATGGATCGGAAATACCAAGAGATGATACCCGATAGAGCTTGCCCAAAAAAGGGACAGTGACGTGTTGACCGTCTAATTGTATACCGAGCTTCTCCGCCAGATATGGCAGATCAAGTTCGGCAATTCGGGATAAATATTCGTGGTAGGTTTGTTCGTGGACGTGAATTTTTTCCATATTTCTCGCAATTGATCCTTATTCTTTATAAACTGGAAATTTCCGGCACAAATCAGCAACTTCTTGCGATACCTGTCCAAGGATTTCTTTATTTTCAATATTCAACATTGCCGTATCCATTAAATTGACAATTTGGGAAACGTCTGGCGTGCCCATCCCTCTGACAGTGATCGCCGGGCTGCCGATCCGGATACCGCTGGATATGTCCGGTTTCTGAGGATCGCCCGGAATGACATTGCGGTTGACGATGATTCCTACTGATTCCAATGCTTTTTCAGCCACTGCACCGGTCAGGCCTTTCGACCTCAAATCTACCAATACCAGGTGGTTGTCGGTTCCTCCGGTCACGATTCGATATCCTTTTTTTTTAAAGCCGGCTGCGAAAGCCGCGGCATTTTCCAAAGTTCTTTTTTGCTGATCTCTAAATGCCGGCTTTGAGGCCAAGTGGAAACAGACCGCTTTTGCAGCCAAAAGATTGAGAGAGGGAGTACCTTGAACCCCGGGGAAAACAATTTTGCTGATCTTTGAGGCATGCACCTGGCGGCACAATATCACCCCACCCCTTCCCCCATTCAGAGTCTTATATGTGGTGAAGGTCACAAAATCAGCGTGACGAACCGGACTGGTTATGACACCGGCTGCAACCAGGCCTGCAATGTGGGCCATGTCCACCATAAAAAAAGCTGAGACATTGCGGGAAATTTCCGCCATTTTTTCATAATCGATCAACCGGGGATAAGAGCTGGCTCCCGCTATAATCATCCGCGGTTTGAATGATTGGGCCAGCCGCCGGACTTCGTCGTAATCAATTCGTTCGGTTTCGAGGTTCAAGCCGTAATGTTGAAATTTGAAACATTTGCTGGTGACTGATGATGGATCTCCATGGGAGAGATGTCCGCCGTGGGATAATTTCATTGTCAGGATTTTGTCACCCACGTCCAGAACCGAAAAATATACCGCCAGATTGGCTGAAACCCCACTGTGAGGCTGAACATTGGCATGTTCCGCCCCGAACAGCCGTTTTGCCCTTGCCATGGCCAGATTTTCCAGCTCATCCGCACAACTGCAACCCGCATGAAATCTCCGTCCTGGATATCCCTCGGCTGCCTTCGTGCTAAAAATGGACCCCTGGGCTTCAAAAATAGACCGGGGAGCATGATTCTCAGCAGCGATAAGATCCAGGGTGTTTTCGATTCTCAATTCCTCCTGCCGAATTATCCCGGTCACTGCCGGATCGTGGATGGGCAAATATCGCATTTCAAGACCCTTTTAAGAATTCATTGTATATACGAATCGATGGACTTAGAAAAAAGCAGGCCCGGTTTGGAGGCCCGCTTTTTTGAGCAGGACAGCCAAAAGGCAAAATCCGGAATAATGATGCCTGTAGCATTTTGAAACCAACAAATGCCGTAAAGTACAACCAATACGGACTGGTTTGTATATAAAGTAATGATTATTGGGAATGCCGCGAACAAATAACACCAGGCATTCAAGGTGATATCAGGCTTCCGACCCGAACGGTTTAATAACGATTAGCAGCTGTGGCAGCAATGTCAGGGATGCGATTAAGGCAATCAGCATTGCCAAACCGGTGAGCAGGCCAAAATAGATACTGGGAAGAAAGTTGGACAGGGCCAGGATTGAGAATCCGATGATTATAGGTACGGACGTATAATAAATTGCGTTGCCGATGCTGCCATGGCATTTAAAAACCGTTTTGACGTAATTGTGTTCAGCCCTGAACTCCTGGCGAAATCTATAAATGTAGTGAATGGTATTGTCAACCGCAATACCCATACTGATCGCTGCAATCGTAATCGTCATCATGTCTAGGGGGATGTTCAGCCATCCGATCACACCCAGTACGGCACTAATCGCCAGGAGGTTGGGCGTAATTGCGATCAAGGCTATTTTTAGGGATCTGAAAAGGACCACAAACATCACCATCAGTGCGATGACCACAATACCCAGGGTCAGGATTTGTGACTCAAACAGACTTTGCAGCATATTATTGTACAGCACCAGCAAACCGGTTAAATGAATATTATCTTCCGTCAATCCCAGCTTGTTGATCAATTCATATTTTATTTTTTTTAGTAATGCATCCCGCCTTAACGATTTCTCGGAATCTCTCACCCGAACGGCGAAGCGCAGTTGATCGTTTTCAATGGACACATACGGTTTTATCACCATGCTTTTCAGCTTTTCAGGCAACTCACCGTACAATAGGGCCAATTGAAAATTATCCAATGGCTGGCCGTCATTGTAATCTTCAGCGATCTTCAACATCGTTGCCAGAGATATCACTTTGCCGGTTTCAGGCAGGCTGTCAAGGTACTCATGTATTCGAGTAACCTTAGCCATTTTATCGGCGGTAAACCAGTACCTCCCGTCATCTTTTTCGCTTTCGAATTCTTCAAACTCTTCGAATCCATCATCGCTTTTCGCATTGGCCCCGGCGACAGGCTTTTGAGATGAGCTTTCAGGCTCATTCAAGTCGATGATGACATCAAGCGGAGAGGTCCCGCCCAGCTTCTGGTCAATCACTTTTAAACCTTGATAGATTTCAGTCGTATCCTTAAAGTAATCTATAAAGCTGTTTTCAACAACCAACCTCGAAATGCCGATCACACTGATGATAAAAACGATACCGCTGATAACCAGTATAGAGCGACCGTGTTTCCCGGTGAATCCGGCTAAAAATGAGGTAAATGAAAATTTAGATTTTGGCTTGGACAATCCTGATCGATCCGGTTTTTTAAGAACTACCATCAGTCCGGCTGGAAAGAGTAGAAAGGTTACTCCCAGGGACACGATGATGCCGGCAATCATCATCCATCCAAAGGTTTTAACCGGCAGGAGGTCACAGAGCAACAGCGACCCAAAGCCGGCAATGGTCGTCAGTGCGGCATACAGACAGGGAGTCACCATCAGGCGAACGGTTTCCAGGATTAGTTTTCGCTGATCGGCAGTCGGATTCCGGTATGCGAGATCCCGATAGCGAACGATCAGGTGAATGGTGATCGCCATGGTGATGATAAGCTGCAACGATACGAAATTGGATGAAATAACCGTAACCTGCCAGCCAAACATTCCCAGAAGGCCCATCATTGAAATCGCCGAAAAGCTACAACACAGCATCGGCAACAAAACCCAACGAGAATTTCTGAAAATAATACTC
This sequence comes from Desulfobacterales bacterium, assembly GCA_050114455.1. GTDB lineage: Bacteria > Desulfobacterota > Desulfobacteria > Desulfobacterales > JAFDCJ01 > JAFDCJ01. The sequence goes on from JASFSK010000037.1 coordinate 15,020, forward strand.
AAGGTGACGATTAAAAAGATCAGAACGCCAATGCCGAATACTTTCAGATCACTTTTGATAAAGCTGATCATGTCATCCGCGATCATGCTGACTCCGCCTAGGAAAAGTTCAGCGTCGCTGCGATAGTTGTTCATTATCGAACGGATTGCCACTATGTCCTGATGCCTGGTTTTCTTATTTGTTTCACGAAGCTTTTGGAGTTGTTCGGAGAGTTTTTTTAATTCGGCCGAATCTTCTGGGGTAAGCGGCTGACTTGCCTTTTTTATGCGAAGCATATCCCGTCGGATGAGCATGTCCTGAAAGTGCTCATCCGTGTGGAGCTTGATCTGCAAGGCCGTGGTTTTTAGATCCGGACTGACCAGCAGGTTTCTGTAAAGGGGGCTGTTACTAAACTCGATTTTAGCGAGCTGGCGGTTAACATTCGGCGATTCCAGCGTCCAGATGTCAACGGCCGATATCCCTTCCCCGACGAGTCCCGGCGAACTTTTCAGCAGAGGTACTTCCAATATGGAAATAACCGAAGACACGCCGTCAAGCTGTTTTAGATCATTACGCAGCCGCGCCAGATTTGCCAGGGTTTCATCCGAGAATAAATCGTTTTCCGGGGTATAGATCATCAAGAGGTAATCATGGGCCCCGTAGCGTGATTTGATAATACGTGAATATATGAAATCCTCGTCGGTCTCAAGAATCAGCG